>NZ_CP141049.1:900000-1179416 GCF_034627025.1 Microvirga lotononidis
TCACGTCCACGCTCGCCTATGAGCGCGACGATGAAGACGTCGGCAACAGCACCCCTTACGATTTGCGACATTAATGTCGACTTGCCGCAACCAGGCTCGCCATAAATTCCGATCCGCTGGCCCTCGCCACATGTGAGGAGACCGTCAAGGGCGCGGACGCCCAGCCGGAATGGCAGCTCAACAATGCGCCTTTTCATTGGATTGGGCGCTTTGCCGTGCAGGGGACGAGTTTCGGAAGCTTTGATTTCGCCTTTGCCGTCGAGTGGTCGGCAACGACTGTCAATCACACGGCCAAGTAAATCGGGGCCCACTGGTACTTCACGCATTCGCCCGGTGGATACGACCTCTGCGCGGCTGGACAGGCCCAATAAGTCACCGATCGGCGTGAGTAGTACCCCATTATCCGACAAGCCGATCACCTCGGCTTCGAGCGACAGGCCGGTTCGCGTATCCTGTAGCAGACAAAGTTCGCCAATCCGAGTATCCGGCAAGACAGCGTGGACAAGGGTACCCACGGCGCGCGTGATTCGGCCGCGCACGGCACGCGTGTCGATTTGCTTTACTATAGACCTCAAAGACGAGATCGTCGGATCGGGAGCCAAGCTACGGGTGAGATTAGTATGCTGTGGCATCGGGGGGATCACCATTCGCTCACTTCCGGATCGGATCGAAAGCCGAGGCGCAGCGCGCGCATCTGTGCGTCAAGTCCAAGCTCGACATTGCCATACTCGCTCCAAAGCACGCATTGTTGCGGTGACAATGTCGGATCCGGATCAACTCGGACCCTCGGCCGGCCCTCCCGTCCGTCACATTCAACAAACGCGCGCGCGAGCAAGTCGACCTGCTCGGGATGCACATGAAGGCAAACTTCCGCGCCGCTATAGTTACGTTCGATTGCGTGACGGACAGCCGTCACCAACAGCTCGCTCTGATCGAAGGCGCCTAGAAGATCGCCTATTATCTCTAGCACCAGCTGTGGCAACTCCTGCTCCAGAACCGCCTTGCGTCGCGCAACTTCGGAGACCGCCCGCGCGATCAGCCGGGCCGTTTCCTCGGCGCCTGTGTTCAAGCCCTCGGCATGGCCCCGTGCCCGCTCACGCTGATAAGCGGAGCGCGCCCATCTGCGGACCCGCTGCCGATGCCGTTCCGCGGCGTCACGCGCTTTTGCGGCGCAATGCCAGATCTCGAGCTCACTCGCTGGTATCAGTGGTCCCATTGGGCGCATCTGCGGCGCGAGGGGAGGTGCGTAGACATCGGCTATCATGTAGCCCGGTTCTCCGTCTCAAGATGAGCTAGTACAAACGGGAGCAGCTGGCCAGAGGCCTTACTGTGTTCGGGCGCGGGATTCTCGGCGGTCGTCCCGAGGGGCAACCGAAGGAGCACGCGGTTACGGGCAAGCGCTGTACTGCCATTGAGCCAAGCACCAAGGCAGGCGTGTCCATCGTGGTCGATTTGCTGCGCTAGTTGTGCAGGATCAGAACTCCAGCTGGTTGCGATCGCATGCGCGACATGTCGGATGCCAAACGCGTGGACATCGGCGCCGATATGCTCGATGAGCGCGGCAAGGTGAGACTTCGAAACAAGCTTCAGCAGCGATCGTGCATGCCAGACACTACCGGCAAGGAGGGCAACCCGCCGCGGGTCACGCCCGTCAAGAAGATCCGGCCCCCAGCCGCTTCCGCTCAAATGCACTTCATCGCCCAGCAGCAGCTCTGCCAATCTTGGTTGCAGCCTATGGCGCTTCTGCAACTGCATCAACGTCGCAGCGGACAACGTTGGATCAAGACGCGCAGCAAGACGAGTTGAATGGGCGGAAGCGGCAAGATCGCTAAGGCACGCGGAGCGCATTTGGAGCGACTGATCGGGTTCGGCAGTCAGTGTCGGCACTGGCATCGGGAATGTTAGCTCCGCACCGTAGTCGATGATCTTTTCGTGAATGGGTTCGACAGCGCAAGCACCGAGCGGCCCTCGGGCTTGGAAAGTGTGCCCGAGGGTTGCCTGTGCCGACGCCTTAGAATACTGGCTAAGAAATAGCACGTTGCTGCAAGTGCAGCCGCGGCACCACCCACCACGATGGCTAGATGTGGCGCCGGAACGAACGTAGGTGCTCGGGCCAAAACAGTCTCTGGATCGGACCGTTGCTCGCGCGCGGAGGGCTCGACTGGCACAAAGACCACTTCGACCTTTTCGTAGGACAGGCCTTCAATGCTGTCGGCGACGAGCATCTTTATCTTCGGCAGTAGAACTGAAAGGTTTGCTTTGGCGTCGTGCCGGATGAAAACTGCCGCCGAGGATGGCGTACCACCTGATCGCAACAGGTCGTTATTCGGCAGAACGACATGGACACGTACTGAGAAGACCCCATCGATGTCGTTGATGGTACGCGACAACTCCTCGCTCAGGGCATACACGTAACGAGCGCGCTCCTCAGTCGGTGAGGCAATCAGGCCTGATCCGCTGAAAATGTCGCCAAGATTCTTGAAAGACTGGCGTGGCAGCCCTTTGGCGTTCAGGAGTCCGATCGAGAACGCAAGCTGCCTTTCGTCAACCTGGAGCGTGCTGCTGCCATCCTTAGCGGCGACTCTGACTGCGTCAAGCCCGCTATCCATCAAAAGCGCGAGCATCTCATTCGCCTCGCGCTCCTTCAACCGCGTGTAAAGGTCCACCTTGCAACCACTCAGACCGAACAGAAGTGGCAGCACGACGAGACACAACGATCGCCGACCGAACGAGCGGCTATGCAGGATTCTGTCCTGTGCCAAGCGAGTCATGTCTACCGTTCATCCCTGTTTTATGAGCGTATTCACAGACGATGTTATGCCGCTGACACCCTTGGAAATGAGAGCAACCTCGGTGACGCCATAGTAGAGATCCCGTAGTTCCGCAATAACCGCGCCGAAATCCTGCCCTATCGGCGTTCCCGGCGCCGCACCTTCGGCAGGGAGCTTCTGCGCCGGCCCAGACAGAGCGCTCTTTTCGAGGCCTAGCTGATTGTCATGCACGGCAGCAGTAACTGAATCGAATCGGGAGATGGAAGAAATCATCTCGAACACGCGGTCGCCCCAGGGGTTTGTCTGCGCAGTCGTGCGTTGAACATCCAGGTGCGGAGAAACTGACGCCACACTTTCTGGGCGCGATATGGTGTCGTTCTTCGTAGAGGCGGCTGCCTGCACTAGTGCGCGCTCAAATTGTGCCAGCTCGCCCAACGACGGCGATGCTGGTGCGGGACAAAACTCGGACGGACTGGCAGAGATTGACGAAACAGGCATCATCATGCAAGGACTCAATTGGTTTCTCCTTCGCGTGAAGTCAGTCCAGCCGGTTGTCACCCGCTGTTGGTTCAATACCTAGAGAGGTGAGCTGACGACCAGCTGACGAGAGCGCGTTTATGACAAAAAGGGGTGCCTTCGCGACTTTAGCGCATTTGAGCGTTTAAGCCCTTGATTTGTCAGGACGCCATGTCAAGAACTCTGATCCCATCTACCATTCTGCGCAACCTGAAGAGAATTCTTTGGGTCGGTTTTGTCCTCTCCGTTGGGATCGACTCAACTCTCGGTTCCCCACTATCGCTTCCCTCGACACCCTATAGGTATACGGTTCTGGATCAGGATCTCTCTGCCGCGCTGCGGGAATTCGGAAATAACCTGAAGATCAGCGTTAACGTCAGCGCCGAGGTAAAGGGGCGGGTTCGCGCGCGGATGCCGGACCTGCCGCCGCGTGAGTTCCTCGACCGCTTGACCGAGCTATACGATTTGCAATGGTACTTTGATGGCCTTGTGCTTTACGTATCTGCTGCCAAGGAGGCACAGACTCGGATGCTTGTGTTGGCCCCGATTCGCTTCGAAGCAGTTAGGACAGCTCTCGATGACCTTGGCATATCCGATGACCGCTATGTTGTGAGGCCTGCGCCGGGGAATGGCCTCATCTTGGTTTCCGGTCCACCTCGCTTCGTCGCGCTTGTGGAACAAACGTTCAACAGCCTCGTGGCGGAGGCGCAAGCACAGCTTCAAGCAGCGGCGCCGACGAGACAAACCGTTCTGATATTGTTTCGGGGCTCCTCCGCCACAGTCGTGCGTGATGGACAACCGGAGGCCTCGTATTTTTCTAACGGGCAGCAACAGGACGGCGTGAAGCGTGAGCCGAGCCAGAAGTGACTGGGTACCCGCAGCTTCCGGAGAGACACTAAGTGGTGCATCCGGCATGTTCAGGGGGTATAATCGCGGCTTGCTGGCCTGCGGGCGGGAGGTGACCCATGACACCGATCTGCTTACGGGATTTGACCGTTGAGGAGTGTGCACGGGTCCAGACTTTGGCTCACGCGCGCACCGCTCCGGCTCAGATGGTGCAACGGGCTCAAATCATCTGGCGCGCCCGTCACGGCGAGAGCGCATCCGCCATTGCCTCTCGCCTGGGCCTGGATGTCGAGACGGTGCGAAGGCGCATCCACCGCTTCAATGCAGAAGGAGTGGAGGCCCTGAAGGATCGGCATCGCTCCGGACGCCCGCCCACCTATCCGCCTGAGCAAGCCGCCACCGTGATCGCCACGGCGCTCACGAAACCAGAGACGCTCGGGCTGCCGTTTGCCGCCTGGACGCTCGACCGACTGGCCGCCTACCTGCACGAGGTCAAAGGCATTGCGATGCAGCGCAGCCGCATCGACGAGATCCTGCTCCAGGAGGGCTTGCGCTGGCACAAGCATGAGACCTGGTTCGGCGAGCGGGTCGATCCGGCCTTCGCGGAAAAAAGGGGGCGATCGAAACGCTCTACACCGCACCGCCTGCGGGCAGTTGTGTGATCTGCCTCGACGAGATGGGACCGGTGAGCGCCAAGAGCTATGCCGGCCATGCCCTGGTGCAGAACCGGACGCGACCAGCCGAGCGGGCGAGACAGGAGATCGACTATGGCCAGCGCGCCAAGGGTTATGTCTTCGGGGCCTTCTGTCCGGCCACGGGCGCAGCGTTCACGCATCCCTATCCTGGTCGCGGCGGCGCGCACTGGATCGACTTCCTGGAGCACGTTGAGACTTGGGTCCCGAGGACGACCGAGCGGGTGTACGCGATCATGGACAACCTGAGTTCGCACCGCACGACCGACGTGTTGCTGTTTCTGCTCGCCCATCCACGCTGGGAGATGGTGTTCCAGCCCAAGTACGCGGCTTATCTCAACCTGATCGAGCCGTGGTGGAAGATCCTGCGCTCGCTGGCGTTAGCAGGCCGGCGCTTCGAGAGCTGGGACGAGATCATCGATGCGATCGACCGCGCCACGATCTACTGGAATGCGCATCGCCATCCCTTCGTCTGGGGTCAACGCCGCCGCCATCGGACCCGCCGCTCGCCTGGAATTGCCCTGCTGCCGAGGGCGGCATGACTTCCCGGATGCACCACTAAGTAGGTCTTCATAAGACTTGCAACGCAAGCACTGCGGGTGTTCCCTGGAGAGCATGCAACACCATGATCACTCTCCCGAAACGTGGCTCGACGAGGCGGATCGCAAGCGGCTTACTGCCGCGCTTTCTGGTGCCCGTGAGGCCCGGGTGTATCGCCGCCTCGAGGCGCTGCTGCTGGTGGCCGAGGGCCATCCCGTCGCCGAGGCGGCCCGCCGCTGCCGGGTCAACCGCTCCAGCGTGCACCGCTGGCTCGTCCAGTACCGAGCCGAGCATGAGGCCACGGCCCTGATCGACCGGCCGCGCAGCGGACGTCCCCGCCGTCAGCCGAGGCTCACGCCGCAGCGGCTGGCGGCGGCCCTGGCGCGCGACCCGCGCCGCTGCGGCTACCAGGCTACGAGCTGGACGGTGCCGCTGCTGGCCCACGACCTGGCCGCGAAGGGCCTCGCGGTCAGCCGCCAGACGCTGCGGCGGCGGCTGCACGAAGCCGGCTATCGTTGGAAGCGGCCGCGCTATGTCTATGTCGCGCGCGCGGCTCACCTGCCGCAGAAAAAGATCTCATGGGCCAGCGACCGCCGAACTGGTGAAGTAAGGCGGTCACCTCACCTCACCCTGGAGGCCGCTCATGTTCTCCTCTCCCTCAGCCGACGCTTCAGTCTCGGACAGCACCCACACGATCTATCTCGCCCTTGAACTCAGCCGCCGCTCCTGGCTGGTGGCGCTGCATGCCCCCGATGCCGCGAAGATCGAGCTGCATCGGCTTCCCGCCGGTGATGGACAGGCGGTGCTCGACCTGCTTGCCCGCATCCGGACCCGCGTGGAACGACGCACCGGCGTGAGCCCACATGTATCGTGCTGCTACGAGGCCGGCCGCGACGGGTTCTGGCTGCACCGCCTTCTCGAGGCGCACGGCGTCAGCAGCCATGTCATGGACCCGAGTTCGCTGCAGGTCGACCGCCGGGCCCGGCGGGCCAAGACGGACCGCCTGGATGCCCAGGCTCTGCTGCGGGCGCTGATGGCCTGGTCCCGCGGCGAGCCGAAGGTCTGCTCCATGGTCCGCCCACCGTCCCCGGACGAGGAGGATGCGCGTCGTCCGAGCCGCGAGCGGGCCACGCTGCTGCAGGAGCGCATTCGCCTGGTCAACCGGATCAAGGGGCTGTGCGCGACGCAAGGGATCGACGACTACGAGCCGCTGCGGCCGGATCGCCGCTCGCGCCTGGCGCAGCTGATCACGGGGGATGGCCGGCCGCTGCCGCCGCGGCTGTCGGCGGAGATCGCGCGTCAGCTCGACTGGCTCGAACTGGTCCTGCGGCACCTGGCCGAGGTCGAGACGAGGCGCGATGCCGACGCGGCGGCGGCACGAGCCGCGTCCTCGTCCAAGCTTGGGACCTTGCTGCATCTGAGGGGGATCGGCTCTGAGATTGCAACTGTCCTCGCCAAGGAGGTGTTCTACCGATGCTTTGCCAGCCGGCGCCACGTGGCTGCCTATGCGGGACTGACCCCCAGCCCGTTTGCGAGCGGCCGCCGCTCGCGCGAGCAAGGGATTACCAAGGCGGGCAACGCCCGCGCCCGCAAGGCGCTGATCGAACTCGCCTGGCTGTGGTTGCGCAACCAGCCTGACAGTGCACTCGCGGTCTGGTTCCGCAGCCGTGTGGGGTCGGCCACCGGGCGGGTCAGACGCATTGCAATTGTGGCGCTCGCCCGTAAGCTGCTGATCCTGTTGTGGCGCTATGTCGAAACAGGCGCCCTGCCAGCCGATGTGGCCGTGAAGCCCTGAACCCGCTTGCGCACTGGCGCGGGAGTGTCAGCGCGTGATGTCTGAGGGGAGTGCGACCGCGTTGTCCCCCCTGGCTGGAACAATGCCGCGAAAAAGAATGGTCGCGCTCACCCCGGAGCCCGTTCCCGACGCATGCGGGATTATGGTCAGGGCTTGGGCCCAACCGGATATAAGGTGATGCGGACGAACGGTTCGCATGAGCGCCATCGGGCTCAGCCTCGGAGGTCACCGCAAACTGTCGAATCCCGCCCTTGAGTAGACGGACAGTGTCGGAGCGAGTTGCCCTCGGGCAGTCTCCAGGATGGCTTGGAGCTTCGGCCGGCCCTCAAGCCCTGCGCCTGCGGCGCACCGCGAAGCGGCTGCGGGACTTGACCGCCCGCCTCGCCCAAGCTGAGAGCCGCCATGCCAGAATGGCAGGCTTTGAACTCGGCTTCCTTTGGTTCGACCCTGTCGGCCAGGTCAAACTCTGACTTCGATCCGGCACACCGCCTGCCAGCGCTTGACGGATCGGCCCATATAAGGGGGGATCACCCGACGCCTGAAGGCGGGCTGGCACAGGAGCGATCGGCTGCTGTGCCTCGACTGGACGCTGCTGCGGCTGTTTCCGCCGCTGCGCGCGACCTGGGCGCTCAAGGGCACGCAGGCCCTCGTGCCGATCACCGGCCGCAATGCCAAGCGGGTGCTGTTCGGGGCGATCGACTTGCAAAGCGCGCGTCGGGTGGTGCTGATCCGCACCCGTGCCGGTCAGGCCGATGCCCAGGCGTTCCTGCGTGCGCTGCGGCGCCGCTACCGCAAGGCTGGCTGGCTCTGGCTGCTCACCGATCGGGCGAGCGCCCACACTGCCCCGCAGACCCAAGCCCTGGCCGACCGGCTGCGCATCCGGTTCGTGTGGTTGCCCCGGCAGGCGCCCGAACTGAGCCCGATGGATCAACTCTGGCGCGAGCTCAAGCGGCTGATCGCGGCCAACCGGCAGGCGGCTTCCATCGATGCTCTGGCCGCCGAGGCCGCAGCCTGGGTGCTGACGCTGACGCCGCAACAAGCGTTCCGCAAGGCCGGCATGCTGTCCAAACGCTTCTGGCTCAGAAAGCTGTTGCAGAACTTTTGGCGACCTACTTAGCCGCAGCCGCCTCGTTAATGGATTCTTTGAGTTCGTCAGGTTCTCGAAAGCTGAGCCGGCCATGATGAGAGTCAAGACCTGACGGATCGCCGCCCATTGTGCGCTGGAACGGGAGTTTGGAGCCGTCAACAAACTGAGCACTCAAAGCACGGTCATAGAGAGACGGAATTGATGACGCGGCTAATGCTCATAATCATCAATGCTGGTGAATCCATTTGGTGACGCCCTTGTCGCGGATGCAACTTTACGTCTGAGGAGCCAGGATGCCAATCAATAACGCCAATAACGCTTTCTTGCAGTTCGCTCAGACTTCGTCGGAGCCAGTATCCGCGTTCATCAAGACTCAGCAGAACGCATCTCCCTTGGAAGAGGTGCTGCTCACGTCACTGCTCGAAGACAGGGCCCGTCCGTTCAGGCTCCCAGACCCGCTGCCGCGGGATCCCGCTTTATCGACGGGAGCATCTTCGCAGCAGTGTTCGGAATCGCTGTCGGATGTCGAGTCGGCGTTGGAGGACTTGGCGCAGAACCCATTGGACCTGCTGCCGCCAAATATGAGGGCAGCCATTGAGTCGATGGATCGGGACTGGCAAGCTTCCGAGGTCGCCAATCCTTCGGTTGCGCCGGCGCCCGTGGCAAGCGAGAGAATCACGTGGAATGGCGGCTCGCTGACCCAGGCCGAGTTGGAGATTGTAGCAGTGCTGAACCGCCACAAGGACCAAGCCCCACTCAGTTGGGAATCATTGGCGGAGAAAGCTAACGATCCCTCCACGCCCCCCGATTTGAAAGCGGCGATCGAGGGATTGCAGAAGGATCCAGAGCTGTTTTATGCGATCGGCTCGCAGGGCGATGGCCGCTGCGGCGGCAAGATCACGGCGAAGGACTTGTCCGGATTTTCCCGCCATCACTCCCAAGTTGCCGAATTTCAGGACAAGCAGGCGCAAAGCTACGTGCAGAACTACATTCCATCCGACAGCACTGGTGAACCGCAGCCGTCCGTCATGACCCGGAGCGATGCATTACGCGAGCTTTACCGGTACTCCGAAAACCTGCCCGAGAACCTGAGTCTGGCTGAATTCGAGAAGATCGTCGAAGGCGAAGCGAAGACTGGCAAGTGTCCGCCCCAGGTCATTGCTGCAGCTCAGTACTTCGTCAGCCACCCGGATCAATGGAAGCAGTTGTATGGTGGTGGAATAGACAAGGTGCACAAAGAGGACTTTCTTCAAGTCGCTTCATCGTCGATGAGCCTCACGCGTACTGAGCTTGAGACCTTAGAAACGATCAATAGCAATCAGGACGCCTTCTTTGGAAGCGGTGACCTGACGCGTGACAAGCTCGCGACGATGGCGGAAGACAAGAGCCTCACTCCGAAAGTACAGAAAGCGGCCTCTCAGCTGCTCTCAGATCCTCTACTGTTCAGTCAGCTTAACAATGCCATTACGGGCTATGAGACCGATAATTCGTTCTTCGACTTCGGCGGGGGCCACACCGTCGATTCCGGTGACATCAGCAAAAACGACTTTGCTCGGTTCTACCAAAGCATGTCGTCGGCGAACCGCACGGTCCAGCAGTCAAAGACCCATGTGCCCGAAACCACTGCGGAACAGGACGCGGTTTCGAATATGCTGGCGGGCCGGACGGACCAGCCTGACACCAAGTCACCGAAGAAAAACGGTGGGGCCTTTATCCACGCCGTCGGGGACGCGCTCAAGATCGTCTCGCCAGTTCTCGATTGGGCGGCGACGGCGGTGGGTTTATTGAGCTTCGTTCCAGTCCTTGGCCAAGTGGCCGATGCCGTTTCAATGGCGCTTTCGTGCGAGGCGCAGGCGGCAAATCTTCTCCGCACAGCCATTACCGGAGGCAACATGAAGCAGGCGCTGATAGAAGCTGGAATCAATATCGGAGCGCAAGCGCTCAGCCTTGTCGCAGGGCCGGAGGTAAAGTTAGCAATTCGCAATGGGCTCGTCAAAAAAGTGATGGAAGAGGCCGCGGCGGCTGGGATCGATCTGTCGATTTCCACGGCGCAAACTTATGCCGAAGACTATTTAAGCAACCTGGAAGCACGCCTTGCGGCCTGAGCCTCCAAAGCACGAGGCAGATCGGTACAATACCCTTGTTCTTGGTTCGGCTTTTATTCGGCGGGCAAAGTACGTTCATGTTTGGCCTTTGAGAAGGTGGTGCAGCGCGACAAAGGGAGCCAGGAGACAAATTGCGCGGGTCAAAGCATAGTGAACCGGCAACGCCCTACGATTGTGTTTTGGAAAGGCGAGTGCGGCAGAAAGTTGTGCGGCGCCGCCAACTCCATTGCACCCTGGTCGCCGGTTATCGTGGATGCCGGCAATAGGCGAGCCAGCCCCGGATGGTTATGCGGTCTTTGAAGAGAGATGAGACTACCAGGCGCTACGCCGCTTGCTCTTCTGGGTCAGCCGCGGGTTCAATGGCCAGGCGGCTCCGATCCTGCCCTGTCGGGTCGCGCAAGGTAGCGTGGCCGCGCGCCCGCGGCAGGTGTTTCGCAGGTACAGGCGAGTGGCCATCGGAGAGGCCCCACCTTATGGGCACGGCACGTGATGGGATTTGCCCCGCATTAGTGGAGAGCGGTTTGTTTGCTATTCGGCCGGCCTTTCGAACTGAACCAGACTGACATAATCGAGTGTCGAATGGCGGTGGGCGGGTTGTAAAAGTAGAGTAGGCGGCTAGCGAGTTGCCGTCGCCGGCACTTTTCCAACCGCCTCTCCCCGAACCGGGCTTGCGCTGTTAGGAGCACCCGGCTCTCCAGTGTCCTCCACAACCGCAGAGCGGTTGTGGATGATTCCCAACACGGTTTTGGCGTTTCGCATCTCGCGTACCTCGCCGTTCGGGTTTCAGGACACCTGCCACCCTTCCCCATGTGGACGGCTTTCCCGTCCTCAGAGTACTACGGTGGCTCCGTCGCCCTGCGCCTCGCGGCGCGGTGGGCGATCCCATATTCCCTTGATGCTGGACGTCCCGAGCGCGACGTAGGTGCCTCGTCCGTCTCCTTGAATGGGGTTATTCCCCATCGTCCATCGCGTGGAAGGTTCGAGCGACGACGGCTTTGCCGCTCCATCGCGGTGGCCCCGACCTCAGACGCTGTGTCGAGGGATGTACATTTGCATCACTGGAGGCTGAGGTTCGAGCAATGCGGCTCTCACCTTATCGCGCGGGCCTTGCAGACCATGGCCGTAAGCGTCTTCGGACCATTTCCGCTTCGACGGCATGCTACTGTCCCCTTTGGTTTTGACCGCCAGGTAAGCCGTTGGCCCAAGGGTCATTTCTTCCAAACCCCTCCTTTCTGCGAAAGGGATCCAGCGCCAGGTGATATGGCGCACGCCGTCGATATAACGCCCAATCGCATCCTTGGCCGCAGCTCGTGTCTGGAACACCGTGCGCCAGACCAATTCGGATTTCAAGGTCTTGAAGAAGGTCTCGACAGCGGCGTTGATGCTCCTATAGAGGTCAAGAGGTTGAAGAGACGGCCGCGAGAGGCCTGCTGGCGCGGCAGAGATAGCCGAAGATCTCCCGTGCAACAAAGCGCTTCAGACAGCGAATGATCTCCATCTTGCCCTTACCCTCTGCCGTTCGCTTTCGGACGTAGTCGCGGGTGGGAGAATGGCTGCGCATTCGGCTAATGACCACACGATACAGAGCGGCGTTGGCCTGACGGCGGCCGCCGCGGTTGAGCCGGTGCCGCGAGGTCTTGCCGCTCGAGGCGGGAATGGGACAGGCCCCGCACAGTTTGGCGAATGCCGCTTCGGAGCGAATACGCTCAGGATTATCGCCCACCAGGATCAACATCTCGGCGGCCGTGCCAGTCGCCATCCCATGAGCCTCCTTCAGAGCTGGGGCGTAGGCGGTGGTCAAAGCATCGAGAGCGGCATCGTGGCTCTTGATCTCAGCATCGAGCATCAGCCAGCGTCGGGCGAGAGCGCGCAATGTTGCTTTGGCGGAGGCTGTCGGGTCTGTCATCCCTCCTGGCCGCAGGGCTGGGAGATGCCGGATCAGCGCCATCGTGCCGGTGAGCCCCTCAAGGCTCTCGCGCAAGGCAGTGGAACTATACCGGAATGTGATGGAGTGGATGCCCCCTCCTGACGGCATCACAATGTGCCAAGGTGGTGATCTGAGGATCATTCACAAATGGAGAGGGCATCCGTGACAGACGTTAACATCATTGGTCTCGACCTTGCAAAGCGTGTCTTTCAGGCGCACGGCGCCCGCGCCGATGGGAGCGTGGCCTTTCGCCGGAAACTGACCCGCCAGCAGGTTCTGACGTTCTTCTCCAAGCAGCCACGTTGCATTGTTGCGATGGAGGCCTGCGCCACAGCGCATGACTGGGGCCGCGAACTTCAGGTTCTCGGGCATGAAGTGCGGCTCATCCCGCCGGTCTATGTAAAACCTTTCGTTAAGCGCCAGAAGAACGACGCGGCGGACGCAGAGGCCATCGCCGAGGCGGCGGCACGCCCGACCATGCGGTTCGTCACAGTCAAAACCGAGGAACAGCAGGCGCGAGCGATGGTCTTCCGCACGCGGGATCTTCTCGTGCGCCAACGCACGCAGCTGATCAATGCGCTGCGGGGGCATCTCGCCGAGCACGGCGTCGTCGCGCCACAGGGAACAGCCAAAGTGAAGCTGCTCAGCGATGTGATCGAGGACGTCAACACGACCCTTCAGCCACTGGTCGTCGAACTCGGTCGCCTCTATCTCGACCAGATCGCAGCCCTCGACGGCAAGATCGCGGATCTCGAGAGGGTGTTGAAACGCGAGGCCGCGCGTGGGGTGACGACGTCACGCCTGCAGACCATGCCCGGGATCGGGCCGATCACCGCAATGGCGATCGAAACCTTCGCACCGCCGATGGAGAGCTTCAGACGCGGACGCGACTTCGCCGCCTGGCTCGGGCTTGTCCCGGTCCAGCACTCCACCGGCGGCAAGCAGGTGCTCGGGCGCACCTCGAAGATGGGCCAGCGTGATATCCGACGTCTGCTCATCATCGGCGCGATGGCTGTCGTCAAGAGCGCAGGGCGCAAGAGCGCGCCGGAAGGCTCCTGGCTTGCCCGCATGCTGGCGCGCAAGCCGAGGATGCTCGTGGCCATTGCGCTGGCGAACAAGATGGCGCGGTCCGCCTGGGCCATGCTGACGAAAGGCGAGGACTTCAGAGTTCCGGCAGCAACGGCGTCGTGATCGGGAGATCCGGCATCGATCCTGCCGGTGCGTCAGGCGTGTGAGGAGGTCGAGGAACAGTAAGGGCAAAACGATCGGTCAGATCGGGAGCAGGAAAAGCATTATCACCCAAAGAGCTTCGCGCTCGGGAATTTGATCTGCACCTGCTCCGCGTATCTCCATACCGGCCAGCGGCATGATCATGGCCGCAACAGAAGGCCTGATACATGACCGCACCCGATCACATGCCGAAGCTGTTCAGAAATCCCTTGCGCGAACGGGGGCATCCATACATGGGTGATGACGGATTGAGAAAGGCGACGTATCGAGGCGGGTGTCGAGCCTGCCAGAACCTCTCCAGGAGAGCGATACGTCATGAACGAGACTACCAGCATTGTCCGCCTTCGTCAGCCCGACACGATCGACGATCCCCTGACCGATCTTCTCCGAGCCGGCGCGCGCAAGCTGCTGGCCCAAGCCATCGAGAGCGAGGCCGAGGCTTATCTGGCCAGCATGCGCGATCTCAAGCTGCCGGACGGCCGCGAGCGCCTGGTCCGGCACGGGCATGGCCCCGAGCGCATGCTCCAGACCTGCATCGGCCCGGTGGCGGTCCGCCGGGTCAAGATCCGCGACCGCGGCGCCACGGATGATGCCGACCGCATCCGCTTTACCTCGGCGATCCTGCCGAAATGGGCGCGGCGCACCAAAAGCTTGGATGCGCTGCTGCCGATCCTGTACCTGCGCGGGCTCTCGACCGGCGACTTCCAGGAGGCGCTCTCCGCCCTGCTCGGCCAGGATGCGCCCAACCTCTCGCCCTCGGTGGTCACCCGACTCACGGGCGAATGGCAGGGCGAGTACGAGCGTTGGCAGGCCCGCGATCTCTCGGCTCGGCGCTACGTCTATGTTTGGGCCGACGGCGTCTACCTGCAGGCCCGGATGGCGGACCAGGCTGAATGCATCCTGGTGCTGATCGGCGCCACCCCGGAGGGCAGGAAGGAGCTGATCGGCTTCCAGGCCGGCGTGCGCGAGAGTGCCCAGAGCTGGCGCGAGCTGCTGGTCGAGATCAAGCGGCGGGGTCTGTCGATTGCGCCTCACATTGCTGTGGGAGACGGAGCGCTGGGCTTCTGGAAGGCGCTCGACGAGCTCTTTCCCGGCACGCATCATCAACGCTGCTGGCTGCACAAGACCGCGAACGTGCTCAACAAGGTGCCCAAGTCCGTGCAGCCCGGCATGAAGGGGGCCCTGCGGGAGATCTATCTCGCCCCGACCCGCGCTCAGGCCGAGGTCGCCCTCGATCTGTTCGAGGACGCCTATGGCGCACGCTATCCGAAGGCGGTGGAGTGCCTGCGCAAGGACCAGCGGGCGCTGCTAGCCTTCTTCGACTGGCCGGCTGAGCACTGGATCCATCTGCGCACGACGAACCCGATTGAGAGCGTGTTTGCGACCGTGCGGCACCGCACCGTGCGCACCAAGGGCGCGCTGTCTCCAACGACTGCTCGCCTGATGGTGTTCAAACTCATCATGGCGGCTGCGAAAAGCTGGCGCCGGCTGATGGGCGAAAATCAGTTGCCGAAGGTGATTGCCGGTGTCAGGTTTAAGGACGGCGCCGAGATCACAACGACGCCAACACACAACGTCGCCTGATCGACCCCATCACCCACCTTCCGGTTTAACTCGGCAGTGGGAGCGTTGATGATGATCGTCTTGAGGGTGACCATCGCCTGGGTGCGGCTCTTCACGGCGGTGTCGCGCGCCACCTTGAGGTGGCGGATCATCTCAACCGAACTGGTGCCCGACTTGGGAGTTGCACGGGCTTGGCCACTGAGAACGGCACGAGCCGCGTTCTCGGCATCCAGTGGATCAGTCTTGCCATGCTGGTGCCGGATCTGGCGATTAGGTCGGTTGACCTCAATGACGCGATGGCCCCTCTCCTGTAGGAAGCGCGACAAGCCAGCCCCATAGGACCCGGTTCCCTCAATGCCAAAGGCTCGGACGCGGCCCAATGAATGGGCCCAGGCCTCCAGCTCCTGATAGCCTCTACGGGTCGCCGGCAGAGTTATCGCGCCAAGGCGGCTCCCCAGTCCATTGATAGCAACAGCAGCATGGGCTTCATTGTGGGTGTCGATGCCGATAATGACCTCGGCGGGATCGGTGTCATGCATTCCTGGTCCTCCGCGGGTGAGGCCCTGGCGGGTTCCTGCGGGCGGACAGGACTGTGACAGGACAAGGTCCCTCAAGCTCCTATCAAGTCACGCGACAGCAGACTGCCAGGTGCCGCCCGGAGGACCGACACGTCAACGCAATGACACGCGGTCAATCATAGCAAGGGTCAGGCCCTCCGAGCGGCTCTGATATTCTCACGATCATAACAGTTGCCTTTGCCGGACATCGAGATCCGGATGCTATGCTTCTTCAGCTCCGCCTGATACTCGATCGAACAATACTGGCTGCCACGGACGCCCTTCTGTTTGTCAAGCGGTGATCCGAGCCTGGTTGATCTCCTTTTGCCGCTGGCTGATTAGGGTGAACACCTCGCGCGCGATGTAGCGCTTCAGGCACCGGATCGCCTCAAGCTTGGAGTGGCCTTCAGCGACGCGTTTAGCCATGTAGGCCTTGGTTCGCGGATCGGTCCGAAGCCTCCCGATCGCAATGATGTGCAGAGCACTGTTGGCGGCTCGATCACCACCCCGGTTGAGACGGTGGCGCGTCGTCTTGCCGGACGAGGCTGGGACCGGGCTGACACCGCAGAGTGCGGCAAAGCCGGCCTCGGAATGCAAGCGCTCCGGATTGTCCCCCGCTGTCAGGAGCAACTGGGCCGCCCCTGCGTGACCAATCGAGTTCCGGGCCACGAGGTTGGGGGCAAGTTCATCGACAATGGCACCGATCATAACGTCCAAGTCGGCAATCTCATCGTGCAGTTCGACATAGCGGCGGCCGAGCGACTTGAGGCTGATCCTATAGGCGGAATCCACATTGCGGTAGTCAGTCAGGTCAGGCCGCCATGCCGCCAAGGTCCTGACCAGCTGCATGCGGGTCATCTGGCGCAGCGCCTCCCGCAACCCGTCCGGCGCGCAGACGATGGTGTTCTGGATCATCTGCAACGCGATGCGCCGCGCCACCACTGCTGTCTTTCGACACGCCTTGAGAACGCGCAAGGATTCGATCATGCCATCCCGGCTTCTGGGCGTGACGGTGCGCTTGCCGGCAAAGGCGGCATGCGCGGCGTTCTGAGCGTCGAGATCATCGTTCTTGCCCCGCTTGCGCCGGTCCGGTTTATCCGGAGCCGTGACCTCCAGAACTTCGACACCGGCATTCTGCATGGAGCGCAGCAACCCGGCGCCATAGGTGCCTGAGGCCTCAATGCCAACGCACCGGAGCTGTCCGAAGGAGCGCATCCAGGCGAGCATCTGCCGATATCCCTGTCGGGTTGTCGCAAAGCACTGGGTCCCGAGAACACGGTCGTGTTCGTCGACAACAGCGGCGACGTGAAGATCTTTGTGCGTGTCGACCCCGCCGACAACGGGATGTAAGACAACGTCCTGACCAACTTCCATACCGGCTCTCCTGGTTCGACCGTGGATCGACGGTTCACCACGACCGCATGCCTGGACAGGACAGTAATGCGACAGGATGTCAGGCCCTTCTTGGGTCACATGCACCGGTGAGGCAAACCTCACCGCAAGGCTCCCGGGCGGCCGACAGGTCCGAGGAAAGACACGGGTTGTGGTCGATCAGCGTGTGGGTCAGGCCACACCGGCGCCTTGCGATACCAGTGATGTTAGCCGGTCTATCGCCGTGAGGGTCAGGCCGCCCAGGAACACTGGCCTAAGCATACTTACTGTCCGCGTGGTGGGTCAGCCCCTCGCCGGGTCTTCGGATCGCCAGAGCCTTGCGCAGCGCCTCGAGCGCGAGTTCCTTGTGCAGCCGGTCACTCACCGCCCAACCAACCACCCGGCGAGCAAACAGATCGAGGACCACGGCCAGATACAGCCAGCCCTCGTTCGTCCACACGTATGAGATATCGGCGTTCCATTTCTGGTTCGGACGAGTGGCTGAGAAATCCTGCTCGAGCAGGTTGGGTGCGACCGGAAAAGAGTGATGGCTGTCGGTGGTGCGCGTGAACCGCCGCTTCTGCCGCACCTTGAGGCCGTTCTCCCGCATCAGCCGAGCGGTTCGACGGCGACCCACCGTCAGGCCCTCATCCTGCAGCTCGCGGGTGAGGCGCGGGCTGCCATAGGTCTCATGCGAGCGGGTGAAGGCCGAACGGACATGGGCCAGCAGAACCAGGTCCTCCCGCTGGCGCGGGCTGGCTGGACGCGATCGCCAGGCGAAGTAGCCACTCTGGCTGACACCGAGGACCTGGCACAGACGGGTGACGGGGAAGCTCTCTTTCGCCACATCGATGAACTGGAACTTCATCGACTTCCCTCCTTGGCGAAAAAAGCCGTGGCCCGTTTGAGGATCTCCCGTTCCTCGCGCAGAATTTCGTTCTCGCGCCGCAGCCGCTTCAGCTCGGCCGCCATGCCCTCCTAGCGCTCTACGGGCGGATCCTCGATCGCGCGCTCGAGCCGGCGATCAATCCAGTGGCGCAGGGTCGACGATCATGCGAAACACGCAGGTCGACAGGCCAACGCCGAGATCCGCGGCAATCGCCCGTCGGCTGCGGCCGCTGGTCAGAGCAAGCCGTACCGCCTCATCCTGAAACTCTGTCGTAAAGCGTGTCTGGGGCATGGGGATCCTCCTGAGTTGTAAGAGTGCTCTCCATTTTCCGAAGCAGGTCCAGTCGCAGATTAAGCCCTTCTCAAGGAGCCTGTTCGTCGCCCGGTCGAAGCTCTTCCGAGCTTGGAATCCATCGTGCCGCGTCAGCTACAGCAGGGCGATGACCGCCTCGCGGATCTTGTTCTGGTCGATCCTCATGCGGCTACTTTCCCACGACACGACCCTAGATTCCACAGTCATCGGCGCATGCGTATGTAGCCTCTGGACGTGCATGGCGTTCAAAGGCCGCCGATTCTCATCGGTCGGCAATCCTGCTCTGCGTGTGCTGGTACCAGTCCTATAATCTCAGCCTGCGCAATCTTGAGGAGATGATGGCTGAACGCCGCATCTCGTTCGACCATGCAACCATTCACCACTAAGTAGGTCGCCAAAAGTTCTGCAACAGCTTTCTGAGCCAGAAGCGTTTGGACAGCATGCCGGCCTTGCGGAACGCTTGTTGCGGCGTCAGCGTCAGCACCCAGGCTGCGGCCTCGGCGGCCAGAGCATCGATGGAAGCCGCCTGCCGGTTGGCCGCGATCAGCCGCTTGAGCTCGCGCCAGAGTTGATCCATCGGGCTCAGTTCGGGCGCCTGCCGGGGCAACCACACGAACCGGATGCGCAGCCGGTCGGCCAGGGCTTGGGTCTGCGGGGCAGTGTGGGCGCTCGCCCGATCGGTGAGCAGCCAGAGCCAGCCAGCCTTGCGGTAGCGGCGCCGCAGCGCACGCAGGAACGCCTGGGCATCGGCCTGACCGGCACGGGTGCGGATCAGCACCACCCGACGCGCGCTTTGCAAGTCGATCGCCCCGAACAGTGTGTTTCGGCATGCAATGTTGACCCTCTGAGACGGGGGATCGGCGTCCAAATTTGACCCCTGCGGCTGTCACGCGAGCACACTGCCTGTCCTGGATCAGGATAGGTGGCAGGGGATGAAGGGCGTGGACACGATTGCACGGATCCGACGCGAGTTCTTCGTGCGCGGCAAGACGATCAAGCAGATCGCCCGCGAGCTCCACATCGCTCGCAACACAGTCCGCAAGGTTCTGCGCTCGGGAGCCACTGAGTTCCGCTACGAGCGCGAACGCCAGCCTCTGCCACGCATCGGCCCCTGGAGGGAGGATCTGGATCGCCTTCTGGCGCTCAATGACGCCAAGCCCACTCGGGAACGTCTGACCCTGATCCGCCTCTTCGAGGAGCTGCGGGGTCTTGGCTATGAGGGTGGCTACGATGCCGTGCGCCGTTATGCCAGAAGCTGGCGCCGGGAGCAGTCCACCTCTGCGACCGCCGTCTTCGTGCCGCTGAGTTTTGCACCGGGCGAGGCCTACCAGTTCGACTGGAGCCACGAGGCCATCCTGCTCAACGGCATGCCGGTGACCGTCAAAGTCGCCCATGTCCGGCTCTGCCACTCGCGCATGATGTTCGTGCGGGCTTATCCGCGTGAGAGCCAGGAGATGGTCTTCGACGCCCATGACCGCGCCTTCGCCTTCTTCAAGGGCGCCTGCCGGCGCGGCATTTACGACAACATGAAGACGGCGGTGGACACCATCTTCATCGGCAAGGAGCGCGCCTACAACCGTCGCTTTCTCCAGATGTGCGGGCACTACCTGGTCGAGCCGGTCGCCTGCACGCCAGCCTCCGGCTGGGAGAAGGGTCAGGTAGAGAACCAGGTTGGGCTCGTGCGTGAGCGCTTCTTCACCCCGCGGCTGCGGGTGAAGAGCTATGACGAGTTGAATGCCTGGTTGCTCGATCAGTGTATCGCCTATGCCAAAGCGCATGCCCATCCCGAGCACCGCGACCGGACGATCTGGCAGGTCTTCGAAGCCGAGCGCGTGAGTCTGGTGCCCTATCCCGGACCGTTCGACGGCTTCCACGCCATTCCGGCCTCCGTCTCCCGAACCTGTCTGGTGCGCTTCGACTCCAACAAGTACTCGGTGGCCGCCAGCGCTGTCGGACGCCCGGTGGAGATCCGGGCCTATGCGGATCGGATTGAATGCCGCCAGGATGGCAGAGTTGTCGCGCAGCATGTCCGCTGCTTCGGCCGCGATCAGACGATCTTCGATCCCTGGCATTACGTGCCGGTGCTGGCCCGCAAGCCCGGGGCTCTGCGCAATGGTGCTCCGTTCAAGGACTGGATTCTGCCCGCTGCCCTTGAGCGCGTCCGGCGCAAGCACGCCGGCCGGGACGATGGCGACCGCCAGATGGTCAGCATCCTGGCGGCCGTGCTCAGCGACGGCCTGCCGGCGGTTGAGGCTGCCTGTGCCGAGGCTCTGAGTGAGGGCGTCTGGTCCGCTGATGTGATCCTCAACATTCTCGCCCGGCAGCGCGAGCCGGAACCGCCGCGGACGATTACGACCCCACAGGCGTTGCGGCTCCGGCATGAGCCGCAGGCCGATTGTGCCCGCTACGACAGTATCAGGAGGGCTGTGTGATGGAACGGACTGAGATCCTTGCTGCCATGGCCGACCTCAAGCTCTATGGCATGAGGTCGGCCTATGACGAGATCATCACGACCGCGGTCAAGCGCAGTCATGAGCCGCAGCGGGTGGTGGGCGATCTTCTGTCTGCCGAGATCGCCGAGAAGCAGGCGCGCTCGATCAAGTACCAGATGACGATTGCCAAACTGCCCCTGGCCAAGGACCTTGAGGACTTCGTCTTTGCCGGCACGCCGATCAATGAAGGCCTCGTGCGGGATCTGGCCGGCGGGGAGTTCCTGACCCAGGAACGCAACGTCGTCCTGGTGGGAGGCACCGGCACGGGCAAGACCCATCTGGCGATAGGGATTGCGCGAGCGTGCATTCGCGCTGGATCCCGCGGGCGGTTCTACAACGTGGTTGATCTGGTGAACCGGCTGGAGGCGGAGACTCGCGCGGGCCGGCAGGGCCGGATGGCGGACTATCTCTCGCGGATGGATTTCGTTGTGCTGGACGAACTCGGCTACCTGCCGTTTGCCCAATCGGGAGGCCAGCTCCTATTCCATCTGGTCAGCCGTCTGTACGAGCAGACTTCTGTGATCGTCACAACCAATCTGGCTTTTGGGGAATGGCCGAGCGTCTTTGGTGACGCAAAGATGACCACGGCCTTGCTCGACCGGCTCACCCACCACTGTGAGATCGTCGAGACCGGCAACGAGAGCTGGCGCTTCAAGAACAGAATCTAATCACGCCACAGAATGGCGGAATTGCCTCTATGCCCGGAGGGTTAGAATTGGATGCTGATCGAGGGTCATATTTGCAAGTCGATCGCCCCGAACAGCACCCGCTTGGCATTGCGGCCGGTGATCGGCACGAGGGCCTGCGTGCCCTTGAGCGCCCAGGTCGCGCGCAGCGGCGGAAACAGCCGCAGCAGCGTCCAGTCGAGGCACAGCAGCCGATCGCTCCTGTGCCAGCCCGCCTTCAGGCGTCGGGTGATCCCCCCTTATATGGGCCGATCCGTCAAGCGCTGGCAGGCGGTGTGCCGGATCGAAGTCAGAGTTTGACCTGGCCGACAGGGTCGAACCAAAGGAAGCCGAGTTCAAAGCCTGCCATTCTGGCATGGCGGCTCTCAGCTTGGGCGAGGCGGGCGGTCAAGTCCCGCAGCCGCTTCGCGGTGCGCCGCAGGCGCAGGGCTTGAGGGCCGGCCGAAGCTCCAAGCCATCCTGGAGACTGCCCGAGGGCAACTCGCTCCGACACTGTCCGTCTACTCAAGGGCGGGATTCGACAGTTTGCGGTGACCTCCGAGGCTGAGCCCGATGGCGCTCATGCGAACCGTTCGTCCGCATCACCTTATATCCGGTTGGGCCCAAGCCCTGACCATAATCCCGCATGCGTCGGGAACGGGCTCCGGGGTGAGCGCGACCATTCTTTTTCGCGGCATTGTTCCAGCCAGGGGGGACAACGCGGTCGCACTCCCCTCAGACATCACGCGCTGACACTCCCGCGCCAGTGCGCAAGCGGGTTCAGGGCTTCACGGCCACATCGGCTGGCAGGGCGCCTGTTTCGACATAGCGCCACAACAGGATCAGCAGCTTACGGGCGAGCGCCACAATTGCAATGCGTC
Organism: Microvirga lotononidis; assembly: GCF_034627025.1. Taxonomy (NCBI): domain Bacteria; kingdom Pseudomonadati; phylum Pseudomonadota; class Alphaproteobacteria; order Hyphomicrobiales; family Methylobacteriaceae; genus Microvirga; species Microvirga lotononidis. Next base: position 922,240 of record NZ_CP141049.1, read on the forward strand.
TGACCCGCCCGGTGGCCGACCCCACACGGCTGCGGAACCAGACCGCGAGTGCACTGTCAGGCTGGTTGCGCAACCACAGCCAGGCGAGTTCGATCAGCGCCTTGCGGGCGCGGGCGTTGCCCGCCTTGGTAATCCCTTGCTCGCGCGAGCGGCGGCCGCTCGCAAACGGGCTGGGGGTCAGTCCCGCATAGGCAGCCACGTGGCGCCGGCTGGCAAAGCATCGGTAGAACACCTCCTTGGCGAGGACAGTTGCAATCTCAGAGCCGATCCCCCTCAGATGCAGCAAGGTCCCAAGCTTGGACGAGGACGCGGCTCGTGCCGCCGCCGCGTCGGCATCGCGCCTCGTCTCGACCTCGGCCAGGTGCCGCAGGACCAGTTCGAGCCAGTCGAGCTGACGCGCGATCTCCGCCGACAGCCGCGGCGGCAGCGGCCGGCCATCCCCCGTGATCAGCTGCGCCAGGCGCGAGCGGCGATCCGGCCGCAGCGGCTCGTAGTCGTCGATCCCTTGCGTCGCGCACAGCCCCTTGATCTGGTTGACCAGGCGAATGCGCTCCTGCAGCAGCGTGGCCCGCTCGCGGCTCGGACGACGCGCATCCTCCTCGTCCGGGGACGGTGGGCGGACCATGGAGCAGACCTTCGGCTCGCCGCGGGACCAGGCCATCAGCGCCCGCAGCAGAGCCTGGGCATCCAGGCGGTCCGTCTTGGCCCGCCGGGCCCGGCGGTCGACCTGCAGCGAACTCGGGTCCATGACATGGCTGCTGACGCCGTGCGCCTCGAGAAGGCGGTGCAGCCAGAACCCGTCGCGGCCGGCCTCGTAGCAGCACGATACATGTGGGCTCACGCCGGTGCGTCGTTCCACGCGGGTCCGGATGCGGGCAAGCAGGTCGAGCACCGCCTGTCCATCACCGGCGGGAAGCCGATGCAGCTCGATCTTCGCGGCATCGGGGGCATGCAGCGCCACCAGCCAGGAGCGGCGGCTGAGTTCAAGGGCGAGATAGATCGTGTGGGTGCTGTCCGAGACTGAAGCGTCGGCTGAGGGAGAGGAGAACATGAGCGGCCTCCAGGGTGAGGTGAGGTGACCGCCTTACTTCACCAGTTCGGCGGTCGCTGGCCCATGAGATCTTTTTCTGCGGCAGGTGAGCCGCGCGCGCGACATAGACATAGCGCGGCCGCTTCCAACGATAGCCGGCTTCGTGCAGCCGCCGCCGCAGCGTCTGGCGGCTGACCGCGAGGCCCTTCGCGGCCAGGTCGTGGGCCAGCAGCGGCACCGTCCAGCTCGTAGCCTGGTAGCCGCAGCGGCGCGGGTCGCGCGCCAGGGCCGCCGCCAGCCGCTGCGGCGTGAGCCTCGGCTGACGGCGGGGACGTCCGCTGCGCGGCCGGTCGATCAGGGCCGTGGCCTCATGCTCGGCTCGGTACTGGACGAGCCAGCGGTGCACGCTGGAGCGGTTGACCCGGCAGCGGCGGGCCGCCTCGGCGACGGGATGGCCCTCGGCCACCAGCAGCAGCGCCTCGAGGCGGCGATACACCCGGGCCTCACGGGCACCAGAAAGCGCGGCAGTAAGCCGCTTGCGATCCGCCTCGTCGAGCCACGTTTCGGGAGAGTGATCATGGTGTTGCATGCTCTCCAGGGAACACCCGCAGTGCTTGCGTTGCAAGTCTTATGAAGACCTACTTAGAGGCTGGTGAGCAATTATCTTTCTTTTCGCGTGAGGCGACGCAGCAGGATGCGGCTCATGGCGAGATAGAGCAGCATCTCGCCGGTCTCGACGAGCCGCTCATAGTCCTTGGCCAGCCGCCGGTTGGTGGTCAGCCAACCGATGGTCCGTTCCACCACCCATCGGCGTGCGAGCACCTGAAAGCCGCTCGGGCGCGGCGGCGGCTCCGCGTCAGCCCGCATCCAGACGCCGCCGCTCCACCAGTGCTGCGGAATGGACAGCTTCCATCCGAGCGCTCTGGACAACCAGTCCTTTAATCCGCGATAAGCGGTGTCGGCCCACATCAGCTCGATGGCGGGGAAGAGATGGTGCAGCCCCTCCAACAGGAGCTCGGCCCCGGCGCGATCGTGGATGTCGGCGGGATGCACGCTGTTCTTCAGCAGATTGCCTTGCGTATCAACGAGAAGATGACGCTTGCGACCCTTGATCTTTTTGCCGCCATCATAGCCGCGTGGTCCGCCCATCTCAGAGGTCTTGACCGATTGGCTGTCGATGATCGCGGCGGTCGGCTGCGGTGCGCGGCCGCTCTGACAGCGATAGCTCTCGCGCAGAACCTGGGTCACGTGTTCCCACGTGCCGTCGTCACGCCACTGGGCATAGTGATAGAAAACGGCACAGCGCGGAGGATACTCGTGTGGCAGCAGCCGCCACTGCGCTCCGGTGCGTAACAGATAGAAGATGGCATCGACGACGCGTCGGAGCGGATAAGTCTGCCGTCGCCCGGCCGGATGGCTGCGGGAGACAAGGGGCGCAAGCAGGGCCCATTCGGCATCAGTGAGATCGCAGGCGTAGGAACTGGCATCCATGGCGGGGCTCCCAGACCGTCAAACAGCCCACATCCGCCGCAGCAGTCAGCACCAAATCTATTCTGAATCAATGATTTACATTGAGCAATAAAATTGCTCACCAGCCTCTTAGACGATCCACAGGCGCCTCCGGTGATCGTTGTAACGCCGCCGAAGCATAGCCGCGATATTCCAAGCGCTTCAGTGCATCGACCAATCGCTCTGACCGCGGCTGCCACCCGGCGGCGCTAACAAACCTGTGATAGCTTGCGCCGGACGAACTACGGCAGTTAAGCTTATTGGCTCGGCAGATCCCCGGCCTTAGCTGAGCCCGCCCCAGTGTGTTGCGGTTTCGTTAAATGTCGTGACAGCGTGTCGACTGTCAGATCACTCTGACATGGACTATGCGGGGTGCATCCATCGCGTGGATGTGTCCGATCAGAACTATGGATTTCTCCAGCCAACTCCTCGACGTTAACCCTTCCATTCATCGAATCATCGGCGCGGGACACGCTGGGCTGATGAACACCGGGGAGTGGCACGCAGGGGAAACGATGCGCGGAGAAATGACAGTCAGAGCAGGTGGCATTCTGGGTCGGCAGACCGGCAGTTTCGATCCGCCACGGGTCGTCACAAGCTTCTATCCGCGACTGTTGCCATTGCTGAAATGCTCCTGCGAATACCTCTCCGAAAGAACGGCCAAGACTACTGACACGAGTTGCTTAACTTCTGCTGCTGTCCAGGATTCATAGCTGACGGTGACGTGCCCAATTTACAACTCTATCTCGACTGTGAGACGAAATGCGAACGCTGCTCGTTGATCACCATACGAACTTTGCACGCACGGTGCGCGGTGCGCTGGCGGAAAGCGGCTTTGCCGTTGATATAGCTTGTACCCTGGAAGAGGCTTCGAGCATATTTCATTGCGCCAGCTACGAGATTCTCCTCCTAGAATTGGCTTTGCCGGATGGCAATGGCTTGGACTGGTTGAGGCAACTAAGGAGCGGGGGGCATTCGGTTCCCGCCGTAATTATGAGTTGCCTCGACGATTGCGAGAAGCGGATTGCCTCTTTCAACGGTGGGGCGGACGATTTTTTGCTCAAGCCGGTCTCTCCTGTTGAGCTCATCGCCAGGATGAGAGCCATTCAGCGCCGGGCAAGACAGATGGCCGCCCCCATCCTTGTATTTGGCAACCTCAACTTCGACCCCATCAGCAGAGAGGTTTCCGTGGCAGGCGATCCGCTGACCATAGCACGCCGCGAGCTATGTATTCTTGAACATTTGCTTAGTCGCGCCGGCCGCGTCGTGCCGCGCGACCAGTTGGAAGATCACCTTTATCCGTTCAACGACGAGGTTTCTACCAACGCACTTGAAGTTGGAATTTATCGCTTACGTGGACATCTGAATAGGTCAGGTGCGACGCCACGAATAAAGACCGTGCGTGGAATTGGCTACATTCTTCAATTGCCTGACGCGGCATCCGTATGATTGTTGACTGTGAAGGAAGACTGTCTTGAGAATGTTTACAACTCGCGATCCCAGCATCATTCAGCGGCCGCCCCTCGTCGACGGCTCGAGTGTTACGGATTGCTTCTGTTTGGGCCCTCTCCTCTGCACCCTACTGCTGCTTTTTCCACTTTCGGCCGCGGCTCAAAGTAACAGGGATGAAGGGAAGCAGCGTGCAGCTTCCAATGGCATCAATGCCACGCTGAAGCTTACCTCGTCGCTCGGCAAGACAGTTCATCTGCCCGCGCCAGCTGCCACAATCTTTGTTGCCGACCCGACGGTTGCGGATTATCAGGCACCTTCAAACAAAACCATCTTCGTCTTTGGCAAGAAATCCGGGCGGACCACCCTGTTCGCCTTGAACGACAATGGTGAGGCCCTCGCCGCGTTGCAGATCGTCGTCACAGAGCCGATTGAGGATCTGCGGGCGATGTTGAGGGATCAGGTCGGCGACTATCCGATCCGCGTCAAGTATACTCCACGCGGCGCAATCCTTAGCGGCACGGCGCCCGACGCAGAAACTGTCCACACGGCGAAAGAGATCACCGAGCAATTTCTCGGAGACGGTGCTCAGGTCGTCAATAACATCAAAGTCGCTGGGTCCTTGCAGGTGAATCTGAGTGTGCGCGTAGCGGAAGTGTCTCGTGGGGCGATGAACGAACTCGGTATTAACCTGTCCGCCCTCGGTCAAATCGGCGGTTTCAAGGTGGGTTTGGTGAGCGGCGGCGGCAAACGTGCCGGCTCTGGCGCGGGGAAAGGTGGCGGTACAGCAGAAATCGGATACAACGATGGTAACGTCAACATCAGCGCGGTTCTTGACGCGCTCGCCAAAGAGAACATTGCTTCTATCTTGGCTGAGCCGAACCTCACGGCGATTTCAGGCGAAACCGCTCGCTTCCTCGTCGGCGGCGAGTTTCCCATTCCTGTGCTGCAAGAAAATGGGCAAGTCTCAATTGAATTTCGGCACTTCGGAGTCAGCCTGGAATTCTTACCTACCGTCCTCGGCAACAACCAAATCAATATTCGCGTAAAACCGGAAGTCAGTGACCTCACGTCACAAGGCGCCGTTCAAATCAACGGCATTTCAGTGCCAGCGATTTCAACCCGCCGCGCCGATACGGTCGTCGAACTCGCCAGTGGGCAGAGCTTTGCAATTGGTGGGCTCATCAGGCGTACCGCCAGCAATAACATCAGTGCTGTTCCCGGGCTCGGCCAGATGCCGATCCTTGGCACCCTGTTCCGTTCTTCCTCATTTCAAAAGGAGGAATCAGAACTGGTTATTCTGGTTACGCCGTACATCGTAAGACCAGGGTCGAGCCCCGACCAGATGAGCGCGCCGACGGATCGGATGGCGTCGCGTTTGGATGGTGGGGGGGCCAGATCGAATGTGCCCAGTCGGCCGCGAGGCCGCGCGACTGTCCGCACAGGCGCCGAGAGCGGCATCGGCTATATTATCAAATAGCTGTGGTCAATGATGTTGCGGATCAAAGTTTACTTGGTCGGTCTAACGGCAGGCCTAAGTTGCTGCGCAAGCCCGCCGTTCCATGTGGAGCCGTCGGCACCCATCCTTATCCGAGAGGAGACCTCCGTTCTGACTTTAGAGGGCGTTCGCGCTTCGGAACGGCAGCGGTTGCGAGTCTTTCTTGAGAGGGCCAGCCGCGGTCGGCCTGATGCGCTTCATCTGCTTATCAGCGGGTCGCCCCGGCTTAGCGCAGAGGCGGTCCATCAGGCGAAACAGATCGGGATCGACGCTTACAATATTCAGTTGTTGAACCAACACGACGGCCGCGTAGCGCGAATAGAGGCGATCGTCTATCTTGCCCACCCTCCTGTCTGCCCGTCATTTTCCAGTCCGTTACCTGAGGACGAATCCGTCGATCAGACGCTTGGCTGTTCGACGCGCCATAACCTCGCCGTAATGGTGAACGATCCGCGCGATCTGTTCGGCAACATGGCTGTCAAGCCAAGCGACGGTGATCGTGCGGCCATACCAATTGCAAAATACAGGGAGTTTACAACAGACAAAAGTGGTGAATGATGCCATTGGAGTGCACCCTCGGCGCCGGCTTCATCTTGCTCGCACTGCCTAACGCAGACGCACTCACTCGTTGCCCATAAGCTTTTGAGAAATGTAGCTGTATTCAAGCGCGTAGCGGCGGGCACCGTCCCACAATTTGGCGGCACCGGCGTGACCCCCCTCCAACTTTTCGAAATAGTAGAAGGGCAGGTCCATTTCTTCGAATAGAGCGACCATCTTGCGCGCATGCACCGGGCCGAGGACGTCATCGTTGGTCGAATCTTCGAAGAAAGGTTCCGGATAGGTCACGCCCGCCCTGACGTTATGATAAGGCGATATCGAGCGCACGAAGCCGCCTTCGACCGGATCGTCGGGATTGCCATATTGCGGTGCTGACCGCTGCGGAATGTTATGTCCTCGATGGTATGGCGAGAAGAGGCTGATCTCCACCATCGGGAGATCTCCGGTTCGAAGTCTTGCTCTGAGATCCCTCCGATCCTTCCAGCCGTCGGGCCGCCGTTGCCACAGCTCCTCATATGTGGAGCCGGCGGCGGCTTCGTTCAATCCTCTCGCAAGGACCCGGCTTCCGGCAAAACCCCACCTCATCATGCGACTTCCGGGAATGCAAATCAAAGCCTCGCCAGCCGGTTGTGCAGCGCCTGCCGACCGGCGACGAGGTTGTCAAGGTGCGGCCACAAGGGTGGCTCGTCTCCTGCGAGCGCCGAAGCCGGCAATCAACCATGAGGGCGTCACATCGCCTTCTCGCACGATCTGGGTCCATCGCTCGGGATGAATGCGGGACCGTCGCTAGCCGCAATACCGTTGACTTAGGTCTGGACGGCTTCGTCGGTACCCTCATGGATTGCCTTTCTAGAGTGTCGGCGGGTGTTGCGCAGGCGGGCGACCCAAGCGTTAAAGGAGCGCAGCGCGAGACCCTGGCTCTGGCAGTAGGCGGGTCGTGACAGCCCGCTCATCTGCCAGGAGCGGATGTGGGCGCGCCAGACGGTCTCCGGCTTGGGTCCCGGAGCAGGCGTCGCGGCGGCTTTGGGCCCGGCCGCAAGAGGCACGGCTGCGGGCAAGAGCACGGGGTCAGGCGGTGGCGCGACAATCCGGATGTGGTCGGCTGCGATGATCCGGCCTGGGACGGCCGGGGCGGCGCGGGCCTTGGTCGGAAAGCCGCTCATCTTGCGCTTGACCACGCGCGGGTTGTGCCGCCCCCGGCTCTGTTCGGCCGGCAGCGCGATCAGCTCGATCAGCACGCACTCACCCATGCGCTGGCGTTGCCGAGGGGGAAAACGCGGCGTGGAATGGCAGGTGGCGCCGCACGATCCGCACCGCATGCACAAAGGAGAGGCGGTCCGGATCGCAGCCGGCCCGCTGACTGGCCTCGTGCATCAGCCGCCGCAGCGCGAAATGCACGAGCAGCAGGCCATAGAGCTCCTGCTCGACGAGATCGGCCCGGCGCGAGCGCAGCATCAGGCGCTCCCCCGGCAACGTCACCTTCAGTTCGGCAAACGTCCTCTCGCTTTCCCAGCGCTCGTGGTAGAGCGCCGCCAATTCCGGCGCCGGCGCGGCGACCGTGTCGAGCAGCGTGGTGACCAGCCGTGGACTTGTTTCGGGAAAGATACTGCTGGCGAATGCCTCATGCTGGGATGGGAGCCATCATGAGCTTGGTGAATGCGGACTGCCGGGTTCGTGCGAGCGGCGTGTCCGCGAACCAAGCCCCGAGCCGAATGAGGTTCATGGCGGCGGCCGTCAGCACGTGTTGCAGATGCGTTTTGGCCAACCCAATGTAGCGGGAGCGCCGCAGGTGTAGGACCCGGACCCCGGCCGAGATCGTTCCCTCGATGCCGGCGCGCTTCTGGTACTCTTTGGCGAAGGCAGGCTGCGCCTCACGCTCGCGAGCCGCTGCAAGGGTCTCGTGCTCCTCTTGTGGGCGCAGCGTCAGAAGCCGCCGCTCGCTTCGGGTACACTGTGCCTTCACCGGACAGGGACGACAGTGGGTTGTCGAGAAGCGCACCTTGAAGGCTGTTCGTCCCTGCCAGTAATCGGGACGCCAGCTCCGGCTCTCGTGCCCGGCCGGACAGATCGCGACTTGCCGATCCCAATCGAAGATGAAGTCCTGCAAGGTGAAGCCATCACCGGATTGGGTCTGCCACTGATAATTCTGGGGAGCCGGCCCCAGGAGCGTGACGCGATAGGTCCGGCGACTGGCGACGAGTTGATCGGCCGCGACGTAACCAGCATCGACAAGATGGGTGTCGGGCAGCAGACCTTTGGCTTCGAGCGCCGCATGGATGTCTTCGAGAGCGTCGCGATCCACGACCGGTGCCGGCGTAGTCTCCACATGCGTGATCAGGTGCGGGCCGCCCTCGTCACAAGCCTCGGTCAGATGAACCTTGTAGCCAATCCAGGTCGTCGTCCCCTTATTGGCATAGTGGACCTCTGGATCGTAGGGCGATCCGGCCATCAGCAGGGAGGGTGGAAATCCCTCATGCTCAGTCCGCCACCGCACCCGGGGAGTGGTCTCAGAGCATAGGCCATCCTCAGGTTCTCCGGTCTGAGCCGGGGCGGTGAGACAGAAATTCTGCACCCAGACCTGCCGCAGCAGCTCAACGGCCAGGATCTCGCGCAACCATGCTGGTGCGTCAGGGGCTGTGATCGCCGCGAGCAACCGATGGCCATCGTGCCCGATCTGTTCAGCGTAGGCGCGCCGCTTCGCCTCGCCTTGCGGGACGTCATAGTCGTCAGCCCGCCTGCCATACCGCTCGATCCAGGCGGGATTGGCATGAGCGCGCAACCATGCGGGAGCCGCGGAGGCCAAGGCATTGAGGGCCGCCCGCATGGTCTCGGTCGCGCAGGCGAGACGGTTCAGGGAACGGACGGCTCCGAGCACATGCGTGGAGTCGGTGCGCTGGCGGCCTCGGGCGCCCAGCAGCTTGTGCTCCCGGCACAGAACCAGAAGCGTATCGAGGAGCTGCTCTTCCAAGCCTCCCGCCACCACACGACCGCGGAACTCGCTCAGAACAGAGGCATCGAAGCCAGGGTCGGTGAGTTCCAGGCCCAGCAGATACTTCCAATCAATGCGGCTGCGGACCGCATCAGCCGCCCGCCGATCAGAGAGGTTCTCAGCGAACTGCAGCAAGCTCACCAGCGCCAACCGCCACGGGCATTCGGCTGGCTGCCCGCAAGGGGCGAAGAGCGGCGCGAACTGGGCGTCGGAGAAGATCGTCCCGAGGCGGTCGCGCAAGTGCAGATAGGCATTGCCCTGGGGGAAGGCTGCACGGGCCACGGTTGCGGTCGAAGTCGGAACGTCAGCACTCACGGTCGGGCGGAGCGACATGGAACCCTCCAGATCTGGACCCAAGCCCCTACAGCCTGAACGCTGAGCTCACTTTAACCGCTCCACCGAATAACGAATTCGCCAGCAGTATCTTTCCCGAAACAAGTCCAACCAGCCGCTTGAGCTCGCGCCAAAGCTGATCCATCGGGCTCAGTTCCGGCGCCTGCCGGGGCAACCACACGAACCGGATGCGCAGCCGGTCGGCCAGGGCTTGGGTTTGCGGGGCGGTGTGGGCACTCGCCCGATCGCTCAGCAGCCAGAGCCAGCCGGCGCGGCGATACCGACGCCGCAACGCGCGCAGGAACGCCTGCGCGTTGGCCTGACCGGCGCGATGGCGTATCAGCACCATGCGGCGAGCACTTCCCAGATCGATGGCCCCAAACAGCACCCGCTTGGCATTGCGGCCGGTGATCGGCACCACCGCCTGGGTGCCCTTGAGCGCCCAGGTCGCGCGCAGCGGCGGAAACAGCCGCAGCAACGTCCAGTCGAGGCACAGCAGCCGATCACCCCTGTGCCAGCCCGCCTTCAGACGTCGGATGATGCCCCTTTTTTCTGCGCCAGATGAGCCGCGCGCTCGACATAGACGTAGCGGGGCCGCTTCCAGCGATAACCGGCTTCGTGCAGTCGGCGCCGCAGCGTCCGCGGGCTGACGGCGATGCCCTTGGCAGCCAGGTCGTGCGCCAGGAGCGGCACGGTCCAGCCTGTGGCCTGATAGCCGCAGCGGCGGGGATCGCGTGCCAGGGCTGCCGCCAACCGCCGCGGCGTGAGAGTGTGATAGAGACGAGGGCGTCCGCTGCGCGGCCGGTCGCGGAGGGCCGCGGCCTCGTGCTCGGCCTGGTACTGCGTCAGCCAGCGGTGCACGCTGGAGCGGTTGACGCGGCAGCGGCGGGCCGCCTCAGCCATAGAATGCCCCTCGGCCACCAGCAGCAGCGCCTCGAGGCGGCGATCCACACGGGCCTCACGGGCACCAGCAAGCGCGGCAGCCAGCCGCTTGCGATCCGCCTCGTCGAGCCCCGTCCCGGGAGAGCGATCATGTCGTTGCATGCTCCCAAGGAAACACCCGCAGCTCTCGCGTTGCAAGTCTTATGGCGACCTACTTAGCGGGCTTATGTACGCTGTGTCTCGGGGGCGGCCGCTTTGGGTGCGACATGATCCCAGCAATCGATTTGCCTCGGTGCTCAACGTCGTGTCGGGGTCATTAGGAATCGGCGCCGAGAGCACCCTGCAGGCCCCGCATCGTAGCGGTAACAATCCTCACCTAAGAATTTCCACGCGTTGGACCGCGCACTCGAGGCGGATAACGCGAGCGTTCCGCCAACTCTCAAATCGGCTGCCAGCGCCGATCACTGCGGGGAGACCGAGTTCGCGTGCTCTAATTGACATATGTGAGTTCTCCCCACCGAATTTCGTGACGATGCCTTTGATCCCGCGCGTGAATACCCAATCGAAGCCCGGATCCGCGTTCTCGATAAACAGGATGCCATCCTTCAAGGAGATGTCATCCACACCTGTGACGAGGCCTTCGACTGTGTTTCCGGTGATGAAGCTGGGACGCGATTCGAAGACATGAAAGCCGAAGATGTCTTTTGGGGAACACAGAACGTCCGGCAGGCGTAGATGCCTAGTCGTTTCCCAGGCCCTCCGATTTCGTCTGGCCACGGCGCGCAAGAAGGACGAAAGGTCCTTGCGCATTTCCACAGCGAGGGCAATCTCTGGTAACGTGAGGAAGGATAACTCCTCTCGGTTAAGGCCGAGGTCGGCCCCGATCAGCGCAAGCTGCTCTAAGGCGTCAGAAACAAGCCAGCTGAATGCATGTTTGACGCGTTCGCGGGCCTGAATCGCATTCATTGCGAACGCTTCGAATTCCGGCCAACCGAAGGCGTAGCCAGTCTGATCGAACTCCAGACAAACGCGGGAGATCTGAGCAGGTGACAGAACTGGAGCAGCCGCCGGCGTCTCTGTCGGGTTTCCCCTGACAGAGCGATTCACCCAGTCGAAATATTGACCGCGTGGGTCGTCGTATCGCGGAACAGTGATCTCATATGTGCCGGGGCGAATATGTCCATGCAGCTTGAGGAATGCTGCAGGCTCGAGTACGGCAAAATCGTGAACCAGTTGGGCGCCAACAGCATCGGAGGCACACACAATGGCGTCAAGAAATCCTTGAGGAACCAATTGTTCAGCCTCCAATGACTTCAGAATGTCTGTCGCGACGAAGGCTGCCCTCGCCACCTCCGCGAACAGCACAGTACCGTGCACACGAGCCTTCTCGATCAACGACAATACGTCGAGTAACCCGCGGCCCGCATTCTGCTTTACCTGCCCTGCGGCGGACTCTAACCTTTCGATCCCCTCCGCAGCGCGGTCAAAAAGGGCGCCTCCGCTGACAATTCGGTTTGTGAGGATTCCGAGAGCGTCGAGATACGAGGCCCATTCATCGTCTGAAAGGCTAGAAAACTGCTGACGCCACTGACCGTCCCTCATTCGGGGCTTGAGGCAGGTCGGCACGACACGAAATTCGATCTTGTCATGGAGTTCTGGTTCTTGATTCAGTTTTCGTTGTGCATCGGCGATGACCTTTTGGGCAACGGGTTCTGGCACCGTGGCAGGAATAAAAGATGCCACGCTCGCGGATACGCTAACATATGGAGTCCCGCCGATCATATGCACAAGGGGAATCGATCGGAGGTCTCGGTATCCGAACTTCTCCCGAGCGGTCGCCCAGGCGGTGTCACTCAGTAAGTGCCGGTAGAGCGAAGCGGCAAGCGACCTTGGCTTCGTGCCAATCAACTCGGCCGGATTTAAATCCGGCATAACTCCAAGGGTGTGTCCGACGAGGCCTTGGCCGTCGTTAAACCTGTTGACGTCCTCGATCGAAGCTTTGACGCGATTAAGCGATCGCAGAAGGCCATCAATTCGATCGCCCCAGGTTCCATCCTTTATCCCTCGCGTAGTGATTGGCCGCACCTGAAAGACGACAACCGTAGCCTCATTTGTGATCGCGAACTCGATATCGACCTCTTTGACACCGACAATATTGACCACTTCGTCGATCGCCGGCAGCAAACCGCGGAGCGGCTTCGGAACATCGTGCCCTGGCACAAAGATGTACGTGCGTGTCCCGTTTCCCCCGGAAGTAACAACCGTGGTGTCACCGCTCTCATCGTAGCTGACAATGCAATAGGGTAGGCCCGAGTCTGGGTCGCAGGTCATGACCACGCCACTTAGCGCAACATCTTGAGCCATCGGCTGAATGAACACCTCGTCCGCGGGCGTCGGATCACCGTAAGAGGAGAATACGTCGTCTATAGCCTGGCTCAGCTGTTCGTCCGTGTGTAGACCCAAAACTGAAAGGTACTTCCCGGCTTGCGATTGTTCCGAGCCATCCTCCGAAGCTGCGCTTGACCGAACGATCAGCGGTTCAGACGCCCCAATAGCCATTCTTATTCTTTTGGTCGATCCAGTGCCTTCTCGGCGCCACTGTTCATACGTCAAACAATAGCCTGGCAAGACCCTAAAATGTGAAGCAGCAGCACGAAGAGCCAATAACGTCTTTGCTTTTGTAGAACGAACGGCTTCTGCCATAATGTTCATTGGTCGATTTTCTCCATTCAAGGCAATGCTCTCGGTTTTATTGGGGCTTTCCGTCGGAACCGAATGAATTGCTGACTATGAAAAATTGACCGCACAGAGATCGGCCCTTCGTTTCGAGCTGTCCCATTACGGCTGCAGCCAGACTGAGCTGGCCGACATCATCTTGAAGGGACGCCAAGCGTTCCAGCCACCTAGTTCGTGTAGCAGCCAGCTCCGCCTTTGGTACGTTCGGCGATCAACGCATGTCCGAACTCAACCAAGCCCGCGAAGACGGAATCCTGTGGATCGTCCAGCGGTAACTTGGCGCTGGGCAGTGCTTTCCCAGTTGAACTTGACGCTCGCCTGCACGAACACGCCGTAGCGCTAAGCCCTCCAATCGTGGACCTGCGGACTACTAGCACGCGGTGTCTCCTCGAATTGTGCGGTGCCCGTCGATGCCAGGCGCCAGTAGCGGCCGCTGACGATGGTGAACAAATCCGTGACCTTCTTCTGCATCGGGAGGTCCCGCTGTAGTATGGCCTGATCCCTGGCAGACAGCAATGTGCGAACATTATGCATTCCTTGCGCGACGCGTTGCGGACACCTAGAGCAACGTGCAACATGCGTGCCAAAAGGAAAAACTCATTTAAATACGAGGCAATCGATCGGCCGCATTTCCGACATTTGTCGCGCCTCAGACAATGCCAGGGGTTTTGTCGCATTCTTGGTAAGACGGTTGAGCCATGTGAAGAAAATCAATTGGAATCGACTGCTGCGTTCCCTCGGGCATGGCTCTTGCTTTTCCAGGTGTGCCATTACACACTAACGGAGCCGTTTGATGTCTACAGGTAACAATCTCACTTGGGCTAAAACGATAGTCCCATCCCTTATAGATAAGGTCCGAGGTCTCCATAATGGAATGTAAGACTGTCCCCTCAATTGATGAAGCTAAGGGGCAGGCCGAGGGCCTGGTGATTACAAAGCTCTCATCAAACGAGAACCCGTTTGGTCCTTCGCCCAAGGCGGTTGCCGCCGCACAATCGGCAGGCCGCTCGGCGAGCCGATATCCGGAACGCACGGACAGCAAGCTTTGCGATACTCTGGCAGCCTTCCACGGCCGGGGCCTCGCAACAGCCCATTTTTTCTCGGCAAACGGTGGTGTTGAGGTCCTGTCGCTCGTCGAGGATGCGCTTATCCACCCCGGCCAGCGGGCAATCATTTGCCCGCCGTGCTTTGGAGGATACTCGCAATCGCTGTCCAACAAGCGATGTGAGATAGACAAGGTCCCACTTGTCGGATCCGGCTTCAACCTCGACGTGGATGCGATCTTGTGCGCGGTCACCGAGGAAACCCGGTTGGTATATCTGTCCAATCCGAACAACCCGACTGGAACGTGGTTTGGCGGAAATCCGTTGAAGGAAATTCTCGACGGACTGCCTGAACACGTCACGGTGATCTACGACGAAGTATACTATCAATTCGCTACTGAAGAGGGCCTTCCTGACGCCATCCGTCACGTCGTCGATGGTCGGAACATCGTGATCGTTCACAGCTTCTCCAAGGCTTATGGTCTGGCGGGCATGCGCCTCGGTTATGGCATTGCGCCCCAGCGGACAGCACAGAAGGTGCAAAAGCTGAAGCGCAGTTTCCACCTGAGCAACCCAGGTATGGAAGCGGCTATGGCTGCTCTGGAAGATACCAGTCACTTGCAGCGTACCGTCGAAAACAACCATGTCGAACGGCGTCGCCTCTTGGAAAGGCTGTCCGAGTTGAGTCTGGAGGTGACACCGAGCCAGGCTAACTTCGTTATGGTCCGCTGTCCCGAAGGCTACGACGCTGAGGAACTGACAACGGTGTTGGCCAAGCGTGGCGTGATGGTGCGACCTGCATTCTATCTGCCGCACCATATCCGGGTCACAGTCGGTACACCGGACGACAATACGCGCCTACTCACGTCGCTCGCACAATTCTGTAGGGTTGAGGGATGATGAGAACTATGACGGGCGGTGAGGCAGCTGTTCTTTCGCTGCACAATCTCGGAATAAATACAATATTCGGCCTGCCTGGCGTGCAGAACGATTGGCTCTATAACGCATTGTACGATCATCGCAACAAGTTTCGCGTCATCCACGCACGACACGAGCAGGGCGCGGCCTACATGGGCCTCGGCCACGCGCTGGCGAGCGATTTGCCAACAGTCTTCAACGTCGTTCCGGGGCCCGGCCTTCTCAACGCCACGGCAGCGATGTCGACGGCATACGCGCTTAACGCGAAGCTGATGTGCTTGACTGGACAGATCAACTCGACCGCCATCGGCAAGGATTGGGGCGAATTGCACGAGATCAATGATCAGCTTTCGATCCTACGTTCGCTGACTAAATGGGCGGACAGAGCGGACACCCCGTCGGAGATCCCTGTCTTGATTGGCGAAGCCTTTCGCCAGATGCTCTCCGGGCGGCCGCGGCCAGTTGGACTTGAAATTCCGATGGACGTGCTTGCGGGCAAGGCCCCGGCGAATCCGCAATTCAACATGCCTCCCTGCTATGAACCGCCTCTCGACGAAGATGCGATCGAAGAGGCGGCCAAGCTGCTTGGCGGCTCAGTTTCCCCGCTGATCTTTGTCGGGAGCGGTGCGCAAGGCGCGAGTGCTCTTGTTCGTCAGTTGGCCGAGACCTTGCAGGCGCCCGTCGTCGCATACCGCACTGGCATGGGCGTCGTGGATGCCCGAAGCTATCTCTCGCTTCACCAGCCGGCCGCCAAGGAGCTTTGGAAAAGGACTGATGTGGTGCTGGCAATCGGCAGCAATATGCGGGTTCCCGCGAGGAAATGGATTCAGACCTACAGGCCCGACATCATCCGCATCGACGTCGACCCGACCAGCCACCGCAAGTTCTTCACACCGGAATGTGAAATCACGGCGCGCGCAGAGCAGGCCTTGCCGCTTTTGCTGAGAAGGCTCGAAAACCACAACACAGTCCGCCCGTCGCGGGAGGCTGAATTGTTGGAGGTTAAAGCCGACTGGGCAAGACGTTCCGCAGTTCTGGAGCCGCAGCTCAGCTATCTCAAGGTCATCCGCGATGAAATTGGCGAACATGGCATCTTTGTCGACGAGTTAACCCAGGTCGGCTTTGCCAGCCGTATCGTTTATCCGGTATATAACCCTCGCACCTACATATCGACCGGTTACCAGGGAACGCTCGGCTATGGCTTTCCGACGGCGCTTGGGGTGAAGGTGGCAAAGCCGGACGTTCCTGTGGTCTCTGTCACCGGCGACGGCGGATTCATGTTTTCCGTGCAGGAACTCGCCACCGCCATTCAACACAAGATTCCGTTGATCGTCCTGCTTTTCAATAACAACCGCTTCGGCAATGTCCAGCAGATGCAGATCAACCATTACGGTGGGAGGGTCATAGCTACCGATCTGCGGAACCCCGATTTCTGCCGCATGTCGGAAAGCTTCGGCGCGCAGGCGATCCGAACTGTATCGCCTGAAGAAGTACGGTTCGCACTGCGCCGGGCGATTGCGACGACGAAGGTGCCGACCGTCATTGAAGTCACCGTCGGCGATATGCCGAGTGTTGACCAGTTCCGTTGAGGTGAGCTGCATCAGCGACGGTTACATTATACCGACCGAAGATCCGATTGGCACCAGTTTCCGGAAGGCAGTTTCTTCCTGTAGTCCAAGGCCACAGGGTTCATGCGGGATAGAGGCGCTGCAGTTTGGTGCGGGCCTGTGCGGTCGTGAAGCGCCAATGGGCTGTCACTCTCATTGTATTGCGTCCAGCCTCCCAGGTTTTGTCGCAAGTTGTGGCTGAGAACAGATCTTGCGCTGGCCCCTATACCCGGGTCGAATTTTCGGGTTGCGTCCGATGCTTTGACAATCAGCAAATGGAGGGTTGCTTGACTGCTCATTACCAGCCCGACCGGTTCGCTTGTAAATCCTGCGGGGCGGCGTCCATTACGCTCCCGGACGTCATCCACGATGGTGCGGAACTGTTCTGCGCTGGATGCAGTCTGTCGCTCGGAACGTGGAGCCACTTCAAGGAACGCATCCGCCAGGTGGTTCTCAGCGAGATCGAGAGTGGTCGGGCCTCTCCCGAGCGAGCCAGCAGCGATATTCCGATCGATCGTATAAATTCGCCTCTTCGTTGACTTCGGCATGACAAGCCGCTTGAGCGGGCGACTACGGAAGGTTTACCTTATTCGGTCAGGATGATCTCACCGGGCGTGGCGCGAAACACCTCGATCTGGTGCGGGGGCTCTACTCCTCCGCTGAGCGCCCTGGTTGAGGCTCAAGACAGCGCCTCGACTGGGGCGTTTCTATTTTCAAAACTGACAGACTTGCATCATAGGATAGGGCTGCGTATTTCGCGGGATGCGTTGCCCCATCACCAGTTCGACGGTCGCCCAGGCCTGGGCCGAGGAGCGGGCGCGGCTGACCCGGGTGCCCGAGACATTGCCGGAGCCGTTCGATCTGGTGGCCACCCGCCAAGTCGGTCGCGACGGGCTGGTGTCGTTCGAGGGGCGCCAATACGTAAGCGCGCAAATCTCCGCACCTTTTCATTGATGAAGCCGTGATGCAGTCTGTGTCCGCAATGGAGACTGTGGACGCAATGACATTGAATAGCGCGGAAGTACCGGGGCAGCTGAGGGTCGTCAGGGTTCTTCGCAACGGGAAGCGGTGGTTCGATCCGGTTGAGAAGGAGCGCTTGATCGATGCATGCCTTGAGCCGGGGGTATCGGTGGCAGGGCTCGCGCTGGCGCACGGGATCAACGCCAATCAGTTGCGCAAGTGGGTCAAGCTGCGCCAGGACCGGAAGGCGAGCGAGAAAGCGTTGCTGGCTATGGGTCGCTGCGCGCCGTCGGCCTTCGTGCCGGTGGTTGAGACCGCGCCGATGGCGCGGCGGCCGGCCCCGCCAGCTCGGCCGCCAGCGGCACGGGTCCGCGTGACAGCGTCGCTGCCGAACGGTGTGCGGCTTGAGCTTGACGATGCGGATGCGCAGGTTCTGTCGGCGATGATCGAAGCGCTGGGGCGGTGCAGTGTTCCGGCTGGCTGATGATCTGCGCGTCTATCTGCACCGGGATGGTCTTGCTTCGGAACAATGGAGAGCACTTCTTATAATCCAGGAGGTGCTCCATGCCCCACACACGCTTTACGAGAGAGTTTCGGGATGAGGCGGTGCGGCTCGCTCTGACCAGCGGCCGCAGCCGACGGGCGATTGCTGAGGATCTCGGCGTCGGCCTGTCGACCCTGCGCAGCTGGCTCGACCGTCGCCGTGAGCACGAGATCGACGCTCCGCCCGAGGAGCGGCAGGAGGACATGGCGACCGAGCTGAAGCGGCTGCGGCGCGAGAACGAGATCCTGCGTCAGGAGCGGGAGATCCTCAAACGGGCCACCGCTTTTTTCGCCAAGGAGGGAAGTCGATGAAGCTCCGGTTCATCGATGCGGCGAAAGAGAGCTTCCCCGTCACCCGTCTGTGCCAGGTCCTCGGTGTCAGCCAGAGTGGCTACTTTGCCTGGAGATCGCGTCCAGCCAGCCCGCGCCAGCGGGAGGATCTGGTGCTGTTGGCCCACATCCGCTCGGCCTTCACCCGCTCGCATGAGACCTACGGCAGTCCACGCATGACCCGCGAGCTGCAGGATGAAGGACTGCAAGTCGGTCGCCGTCGGACCGCCCGGCTGATGCGGGAGAATGGCCTCAAGGTGCGGCAGAAGCGGCGCTTCAAACGCACCACTGACAGCCACCACGCCTTTCCGATCGCACCCAACCTGCTCGAGCAGGATTTCTCAGCCACTCGTCCGAACCAGAAATGGAACGCCGATATCTCATACGTGTGGACGAACGAGGGCTGGCTGTATCTGGCCGTGGTCCTCGATCTGTTTGCTCGCCGGGTGGTTGGTTGGGCGGTGAGTGACCGGCTGCACAAGGAACTCGCGCTCGAGGCGCTGCGCAAGGCTCTGGCGATCCGAAGACCCGGCGAGGGGCTGACCCACCACGCGGACAGTAAGTATGCTTAGGCCAGTGTTCCTGGGCGGCCTGACCCTCACGGCGATAGACCGGCTAACATCACTGGTATCGCAAGGCGCCGGTGTGGCCTGACCCACACGCTGATCGACCACAACCCGTGTCTTTCCTCGGACCTGTCGGCCGCCCGGGAGCCTTGCGGTGAGGTTTGCCTCACCGGTGCATGTGACCCAAGAAGGGCCTGACATCCTGTCGCATTACTGTCCTGTCCAGGCATGCGGTCGTGGTGAACCGTCGATCCACGGTCGAACCAGGAGAGCCGGTATGGAAGTTGGTCAGGACGTTGTCTTACATCCCGTTGTCGGCGGGGTCGACACGCACAAAGATCTTCACGTCGCCGCTGTTGTCGACGAACACGACCGTGTTCTCGGGACCCAGTGCTTTGCGACAACCCGACAGGGATATCGGCAGATGCTCGCCTGGATGCGCTCCTTCGGACAGCTCCGGTGCGTTGGCATTGAGGCCTCAGGCACCTATGGCGCCGGGTTGCTGCGCTCCATGCAGAATGCCGGTGTCGAAGTTCTGGAGGTCACGGCTCCGGATAAACCGGACCGGCGCAAGCGGGGCAAGAACGATGATCTCGACGCTCAGAACGCCGCGCATGCCGCCTTTGCCGGCAAGCGCACCGTCACGCCCAGAAGCCGGGATGGCATGATCGAATCCTTGCGCGTTCTCAAGGCGTGTCGAAAGACAGCAGTGGTGGCGCGGCGCATCGCGTTGCAGATGATCCAGAACACCATCGTCTGCGCGCCGGACGGGTTGCGGGAGGCGCTGCGCCAGATGACCCGCATGCAGCTGGTCAGGACCTTGGCGGCATGGCGGCCTGACCTGACTGACTACCGCAATGTGGATTCCGCCTATAGGATCAGCCTCAAGTCGCTCGGCCGCCGCTATGTCGAACTGCACGATGAGATTGCCGACTTGGACGTTATGATCGGTGCCATTGTCGATGAACTTGCCCCCAACCTCGTGGCCCGGAACTCGATTGGTCACGCAGGGGCGGCCCAGTTGCTCCTGACAGCGGGGGACAATCCGGAGCGCTTGCATTCCGAGGCCGGCTTTGCCGCACTCTGCGGTGTCAGCCCGGTCCCAGCCTCGTCCGGCAAGACGACGCGCCACCGTCTCAACCGGGGTGGTGATCGAGCCGCCAACAGTGCTCTGCACATCATTGCGATCGGGAGGCTTCGGACCGATCCGCGAACCAAGGCCTACATGGCTAAACGCGTCGCTGAAGGCCACTCCAAGCTTGAGGCGATCCGGTGCCTGAAGCGCTACATCGCGCGCGAGGTGTTCACCCTAATCAGCCAGCGGCAAAAGGAGATCAACCAGGCTCGGATCACCGCTTGACAAACAGAAGGGCGTCCGTGGCAGCCAGTATTGTTCGATCGCGTACCAGGCCGAGCTGAGGAAGCACGGCATCCGGATCTCGATGTCCGGGACAGGGAACTGTTACGATAATTCGGTGGTCGAGACCTTCTTCAAGACCTTGAAGTCCGAGTTGGTCTGGCGCACCGTCTTCCAGACGAGAGTTAAGGCCAAGGCGGCAATTGGTCGTTACATCGATGGCTTCTACAATCCCGTCCGGCGTCATTCGACACTGGACTATGTCAGCCCGGTTCAGTTTGAAAGGCTGGCCAGATCGCTACAAAACCGCTCTCCACTAAACTGAAGCAAGACCACCAGGTGGAAGGCCCAAACATTATCTACAGGGTCGCTTGCGCGCCCTTACGGCCCACACAGAGAGAGGTCCTTCCACCCGGCACCGGACGCTCAAAGAACGGCCGGTATTCTGCCCCGCCTTTGATCACCGCGTGCACCACACGGGCCATTTTGGCGGTCAAAGTGAGGATACCGACGAAGCCGTCCACTTCGTCCAATCTGAAGCCGTCCAGGCATTCCGATTTCAAGCCGTCCATGGGTCCGAGGTGAAGTCGTCCACCTGAGCGCCGCTCTTCGGGTCAGTGATGGATGGTGGTTGAGGTGGTGACGCTGGTCAAGCGTCGGCTGGCGTGTGGCGGGTCTTGCGCAGGCTCTCGCCGGTCAGATTAATCCGGTAGGCGTTGTGCACGACCCGATCGAGGATGGCGTCCGCCAGCGTCGGAACGCTGCCGATCATCGCGTACCAGTTCTCGACCGGCACCTGGCTCGTGATCAGCAGCGAACCGGCATCGTAGCGGTCCTCGACGATTTCCAGCAGATCGCGCTGCTGCTCGCCGGTGAGCGCCTCAGGACCCCAGTCGTCGAGGATCAGCAGCTTGGCCCGGGCAAGACTGCGTAACAGGCGAGAGTAGCGGCCATCGCTGCGGGCGAGATCGAGCGCCGCAAACAGCCGTGGCACACGATGGTAGAGCACCGACAGGTCCTCCCGGCGGGCCCGGTGTCCCAGGGCGCAGGCGAGCCAGCTCTTCCCGACCCCGCACGGGCCGGTGATCAACAGATTGCGCCGCTCGCGGATCCAGTCGCAGGTGGCCAGCTTGAGAAACAGCGCCCGGTCGAGGCCGCGTGCGGCCCGGAAGTCAACATCCTCGACGCTGGCGGGATGGCGCAGTTTGGCCGTTTTGGCCCGGGTCTCGCAGCGCTTCTGCTGCCGCGTCGTCACTTCATGATCGAGGATCAGGCCGAGCCATTCGGCATGGCCGAGCGCGTCAGCCTCGGGAGTGGCGCTGAGCGCCTTGAAGCCTTTGGCCATGCCGTGCAGGCCCAGCGCGTGAAGCTGGTCGAGGGTGGGATGGATCAACATGGTCGGTCTCCTGTCAGTGGAAATACCCCGGTCCGCGGACATTGGGGTGGGTGAGAACGGGCGTATCGGCGGCGGGAGCGCGCTCGCGGTAGGTGTCGAGAAGCGACACGATGCTCTTGTAGGTCAGCGCCTGGATCGCCAGGGCTTTGGCCGCGACCGCCTCGACACGCTCCTGCGGGATGCCGCGCATGTGCTGCAAAACCCCGATGCAGGTGCGAAAGCCCTGCTCGGGATGGCGGCGGGCGGACAGAATGGCGGCAATCAGCCCCTCGGTGTTGGGGCCGATCGACGCCGCCCAGGAGCGGAAGCGCTCGGGCGACCAGGCGGCATAGCGGCGATGCGAGCTCGGCATGTGCTCGGCCTGCGTGCCATGCGCCCGTCCCGCATAACGCCGCGCGTGGGCCGCGACGCGTCCGCCTTTGTGGAAGGCCTCGATCGTGCGCTGGGTGACGCGCACCTCGACCTGCTGGCCGATGAGGCCAAATGGCACCGAGTAGAAGAAGCCCTCGACCTCGATGTGGTAGTCGAGCCCGACCCGGGCGAACTGCCACTGCGCGAAGACGTAGTCCTCGGCCGGCAGGGGTGCGAGGGCCGGCTTCTCGATCGTCTCGAACAACTGGCGCCGGCTGACGCCGAGCCGGCGCATGGGTACGCTGTTCATCCGCTCGACGGCCTCGGCGATCGCGGCATTGGCCTCCTGGAGCGAGAAGAAGGTGCGGTGGCGCAGGCGACCGAGAATGTAGGATTGGGCGAAGCGCACCCCGGCCTCGACTTTGGCTTTGTCCTTCGGCCGGCGCGGTCGGGCTGGCAAAATGCCGACCGCGTAATGGGCCGCCATCTTGCCGTAGCTGCGGTTGATCTCGGGATCGTAGAACGAGGCCTTGTGGACGCCGCTCTTCAGGTTGTCCGGCACGACGAGCTTGGTCACGCCACCCTGGAACCGGAACATGCGCACATGCGCCTCGATCCAATCCGGCAGGGTCTGGGTCCAGGTGGCTTCGGCATAGGTCAGGTTGGAGGCGCCGAGCACCGCGACGAAGATCTCGGCCTGGCGGATCTCGCCGGTGAGTGGATCGACGATCGGCAGCTTCTTGCCCGAGTAATCCACGAACACCTTGTCGCCGGCGACGTGATGCTGACGCATGGTCGGCGTCAGGCGGCGCTCGAAGGAGCGGACCAGGTCGCAGAAACGCGAATAGCCGTAGCCGTCCGGATGGTCTGCCCGGTACTCCTCATGCAGGATGGCGATGCTGACGCCGGGCCGCTTGAGTTCCTGGACCAGGTGAGCCCAATCCGGCTCCGGCCGGCGGCGCGTTCCGACCCGGGTGCCCGCCCGGGCGAACAGCTTCTCCTCCAGGGCCGCGTCGGTCAGGTCCTCCGGCAGGGGCCAGGCCAGCCCGGCCGCCTTGGCCCGCTGGATGGCATCGCGCACGGTCGAGCGCGCCGCACCGACAATCCGGCCGATCTCGCGATCGCTGGTTTGGCTGGCGTGGAGCCGCAGCACTTGCCGCATCTGTCGCATGGTCATCTCTCTGTTTGCTGGCATCGCGTCCTCTCTGGTGGAGAGGTCGCAATGCCCCAATCGGATGACCCGGTGCAGCAGGGTTCTTCAGACCGATCCCTGGACGGGATCAAATCGGAAGGAGGGACGGCTTCAAGTCGGAAGGGTGGACGGGATCAAATCGGAACCGGGGACGACTTCAAGTCGGTACACATGGACGGATTGCGTCGGTATCCGCAGTCAAAGCGGTCACGGCCTTGCGGCGCAGATCAGCATCGTGACGATCGCGCTCGGTGTAGCGGCCAAGTTTATCCCGAAAGCTGTTGTCGCGCTGGCGGGCTGCGACCTGAGCGGCCATCCACAACGCCCGGCGCAAGCGGGCATTGCCGTACTTCGACAGTTTGGTGCGGCCACGGAACGTGCCCGACTTGCAGGTGGCCAGATCAAGACCACAGAACTTCAGGAACTGGCGGTGGTGCCCGAAGCGGCGCAGATCACCGGCTTCCGCCAGGATGGTCAGGGCGTGGATTGGTCCAATTCCCGGGATCGTGCACAGCCGCTGATAGTCAACGTGATCAGCCAGCATTGCATGAGCGAGCTTCTCAATCTGATCCCTCTGTCGGATCAGACTACGGACCTCGGCCAGAACCATGCGGAACATGGCGATGGCCGCAGAGCCTTCTGCTACGGGCAGAGCCGTAGAGGAGCGTGCGGTCTCATAGATATCGTTGAGCAACCGGGCTTTGGAGACCTTGCGGCCGATCACGGGCCATGCCTCCTCCACAAAGCTCTCCCGGTCCAGGGCCATGATGCTGGAGGGCGTGGGAAAGCGCTCGAGCAGGGCCAGGAACCAGTCGGAGCGGCTGTTGCCGGCGAAACGCTCGATCTCGGGAAAGTACAGAGGCAGGTAATGGGTCAGGATCCGGTGCCAGGTCTCGGTCTTGGCCTTGGAGATCGCCTCATGGGTTTTTGACAGCTCTTGCAGGTCGTTGATCCCGGCCGCCAGGGGATCGACATAGCGTTGGGTCGCTCCAATCCGGAGCATGTGCAGGATCACCTGTGCGTCCTTGGGATCGTTCTTGTCCCAACCATTGTGCAGCGCCTCCCGGGTGCGGGCGAGCGCCACGGACGAGACCAGCCGCAACTCGAAGCCGGCTGAGAGCAGGCGGTAGGCCAGCCCGCGGTGGTAATCGCCTGTGGCCTCAAAGCCGATGAGCACTGGGCCGCCGTAAGCCATAATGATCTCGACGAGGCGGTCATACTCCGCCTTTTTGCTCAAGATGGTAAGCCGCCGACGCCGCTGATGGCCGGCAGCCTCGATGAGCACCTCGTGGCGGTGCTTGGCGATGTCGATTGCTACCAGAGTGGCAGGGACAGGTGTACGATTGAGCTCGGTCATGGTCGGTCGGCCTCCAGTGTGTGTTCAGCGACATCACTGTGAGACCTGTCGGCTGGCCATGACCACCCCGGGCAGCGCGGCTGCGCAACCCGGACCAGCTCCGCCGCGCTGCTTCCCCATGTACTACGGCACCGAACTGACTTCGAACGCCGTTCTCACTTGGTGTGCCGAGCACCGGATCGAGTGGCATTACATTGCCCCGGGCAAGCCGATGCAGAACGGCTACATCGAGTCGTTCAACGGCCGCATGCGCGATGAGCTGCTGAACGAAAGCCTGTTCTTCGGACTGGATCATGCCCGCGAGCTGATCGCGGCCTGGGTTGAGGATTACAACACGGAGAGACCCCACTCTTCCTTGGGCTATCAGACGCCGCAGGCGTTCTCCAAAGCCCTACGAACCGCAAGGGACCATCACATTGCGCAACGGACAGGCTCCGCGCGCTGGCCCCTTGCTCCTGTCGCGCCACACGGCGTATCACCTGCCGAGGCTCTAAACGCCACTGGATGAAACTTCAGCAGCAGGTCAAACCCAAGAACCGGCCGCGATCAGGACTATCCGCAAGGGTCACTCGGCTCAAATCATGGGCCCGAGCGGGTGAGCTGTTGAGAAAAAGCTTGCAAAGTGCCCCGCGATTAGAGGCCCCATCAGATCTTGTTCTGACCCGTATCTGATGCAGGCGGTAGGGCAGGGCGCAGCCAGAACTAGCCACGCCACCAGTTGCCAATCTTTGAAAGGGTGCGCGCCAGCACGCGACCCAACCTCGAAAGGAAACCCGCAGGCTCGGGAGCCAGGGCCGCGGCGTCTCGGCGGTCGCGGGCCTTCACCGCCGCTATGACCTCCGGTGCCATAGCGCCAGCCCAGCTGACGCGGTTCCCCTTGATCCAGTAGTGCGACTGACAGGGAAAGCTCCAGTTGCCGATCGAGGGGGAGAGGGAGACCGTGCCGCCGTCCTCTTTCAGGTGCCACTTGGCCGGATTGAGCGGCGTGACGACCTCGCTCCCGCAGCCGCAGCAGCACAGGTGCAGCGCCGTCGCGTAGCGCTTCGAGACGTAAAGGAAGCCGGGCGCGGGTCGCTCCGGTATGTACTCCACAAACTCCGGGGAGAGCTGGTCGATGCGGGTCATTCGGCTCCCTCATTGGCGATCTCGCCGGGAGCGATAGCATAGCCCGTGTAAACGGCCTGTCCCGTATCGCGGTAGATTCCGACCATCTTCTTCCACTGGATCACCGCCATGGCGGCGTTAAGCGCGTTGAGCTCGGCAATCTGGATGTTCGTCGTGTAGTCGTTGGCTGCGGCGTCGTCGGCAAAAGAAATATGCCGCTCCGCGATCCCGCGGGTAGCGGGCGTGCTCGAAGTCACCCGCACGATGCCACCCATCTGGCCGTCTGTCAGGAGAACGCCCAGGCCGACCTCGACGAACGGGGTTCCGTTCGCAGTAAGCCTGTCCACGACTATGCGCTTGGCGGCGCCCTGGTCGATGCAGACAAAGACGAAGTCGAGCCCGTCGAGCAGGGCCAGGTTGTGCTCGCTGAGGAAGGCGTCATGCACGATGATCCCGTTGTGCATGTTCGAGTAGATTTCGCTGAGCCGCACCGCCTTCCTCGGACGCGCCTGCAGTTCTTCGAGAGTGGGAGCACCGGGCGCGCGAAAGGCGTTGTGCTGCGAGAACACATCGCCGTCGATCAGTCGGATTTCGGCAACCTCGGTCTTCGCGACCAGGTCGAGCACGTAGCTGCCGGTTCCGCCGAGACCGGCGATGCCGACCTTCTGGCCCGCCAGCTTGCCGTTCACTGCCGAGATCCCCGCGCGGCTCGATGCCGCGTCCACATACTTGAACGGTCCTCCGCACTCGTCCGCAGGGATCGCGGGGAAGATGCGGGCGTCGGCGTCGGGATCGAGCTTGGTCGCCTCGCCGGTGATGCGAGCGATGTAGCTCGTCATCTTGTGGTGATAGTCCCGGTAGTCGGCCTTCGCCGAGAAGGTGTGGTCGGCGCTGACGCCGTCGCAGAGCACCTGCGGCGTGGAGCTATTCTCTATGGCGCGGATTTTGCCGCCGTCGCTGTGGCAGGGGTGCTCCCCGGTCCAGTAGGCGACGTGATCCCCCGGCTTGTTCGTCACGTCGCCCGAAAGGTCGAGCCGCGAGATCAGGATGCCGCGCTGCACGGTGCGGTCGGCCCCGACATAGGGGACATTCCTGACGAGCAGGAAGCCACCCCGAATGTCGAGGTCGTAGCCTTCGTTCCGCAGGCGGGAGAGGTCGGAACTAAGAGCGATTGGTCGAAGTGACATCGAATTCCATCCCGTCCTTAACCTTGACCGACTGGCCTTCGACCACGGCTCCGGTGGGTTTGTTGCCTTGGCCGCGTGAGTACTGGATCGTGTACTGGATGCCGTCGCCGGTCGGCGGGTTCTCGAAGGCCAGGGCGACGACCTCCTCGAAGGTGAGATCATCGTTCTTCGGGATCGTCTTGGGCCGTCCGTTGATAATGATGGTGACTGTCTTGATGTCCTCGTTCCGGTGCGGAGCGTTCATACGCGTTCTCCTTAGACGTGGGACGCGCCGCTGCCAGACGCGCCGATTGCAGATTCGCAATCGATTCCGTATATAGAAGCGAGTCGACGAAATTGCAAGATCGCAATTGCGTTCCGATTTCGCAACGGTGAGGACATGACAGACAGGTTTGACAGCGAAGCCTTTTACGCGGCCCTGAACGCCGCTCGCCTGAGCAAGCAGATGACATGGAAAGACGTGGCCGAAGAGGCCGGGATAGCAGCTTCGACGCTGTCCCGCATAGGCCACGGGGCAAAGCCCGATGTGAACGGCCTTGCGGCCCTTCTCGCCTGGTCGAACCTCAAGGCGGAAGATTTCATTCGGGGAGCAAAGACAGAAGAAGCGGAGCCACTGGCAAAGATCACGGCGCTCTTGCGTGCGGACCCGCATCTATCGACGCAGAACGCACAGCTGATGGAGAACATCGTCATCAGCACCTACAACAAGCTCCGGGGCACCTGAATTGACGTTCCGTCGTGGTTTCAAAGCCGAGGCAAACCGGATCGCGCTGCGCATCCGCGACCGAATGGGACTAAGCCCCATTGACCCCCTTGATCCTTTCGAGGTCTGTACCCGACTCGATATCCGTGTGATCCGGCTGAGCGAGATCGACCCGCACTCGGCCTTCCTGAGAGGCGAGAGCTCGGCCTTTTCGGCCGTCACTGTTCCCTGCGGGCACGAAATGGCCATCGTCCATAACGACTCGCATCATCTCTACCGGCAGCGGAGCAACCTGGCCCATGAGCTCGCCCACTGCTTCCTCGGCCACAAATGCACGCCGCCGCTCACCGAGAAGGGCGAACGGGCGCGGGACGGCGGGATCGAGGGGGAAGCGAACTTCTTGGGTGGCGCGCTTCTGATCCCCAACGAGGCGGCGCTGCACATCATCAGCAACGGCCTCATGATGGCGGCGCAGCGCCTGTACGGGGTCAGCCAAGCTATGCTTACCTATCGGCTCCGCATCAGCGGCGCTCATACGATCTACCGGCGCAGGTCCGGCCTCCCGTATAGGGGAAGCCGCATCTGACTGGCAGGGGCGCTCCCCTGCCAGTCGATAAGCCTCAATATTCCGAGGCCAGCATGATCGTGAGAACGCTCACGGTTTTCGCCGGGTCGGCGGGATCGTCGCGGTACTGTCATATGTGGACGCTCCCCTTTGGCAAGGGATTTGTTGACGTGTTTGCAAGGTGGTCGGGTGCAGTCATTTGTACGGCCTGTTGGTGCGGCACGTCTGACCGCTGGCCCTGATGGAATCCGCTGATCAAGTCCCTGACAGGTTGGCGTGCTCGAAGCTTTGAGACTGTGAAAGTCAGGATTTGACCTGTCGGACAGTGTCGGACCCGGTCGTGTTGTGCACGAGATAGCCGAGTTCAGAACCCGCCATTCTGGCATGATTGCTCTCGGCTTGGGCAACGTGGGCGGTCAAGCCCCATAGCCGCTTGGCGGTGCGCCACAGGCGCAGGGCTTGAGGGCCCGCCGGAGCCCCAAGCCATCATTCAAGCTGCCAGAGGCAACTCGCTCTGACACTGTCCGTCAAATCAAGTCCAGGATTCTACAATTATTGGCCCTGGATCTGAGCTTAAATCTTCTTTTCTCTTCGCCGGTTCGCGGCTAGGAGATAACGCCAGATTTTGGTGACGGCCTGACAGATCAGGCGGCGGGTTGAGCTTGAGATCCAGGTTGGGAAGCACCGACCTCAAGGCCGTCAGCGAACTTCACACCCTGGATCAGCTTTGGCAACTGGTTTGGTCCATCAAGGCGTCGCCAGCCCTTCTGAGCTCCCTCGACCAGCTTGAAGACCATGATCAAGGCAGTTTGGTTTGACAGACACCCCTTGGCCCGGATTGTTCGGTGCCGCACGGTGGCGAACGTACTTTCAATCGGATTGGTCGTTCTCAGGTCTTCCAGTGCTCGGCGGGAAAATCGTAGAAGGCCAGGAGCGCATCGCGATCTTTGACCAGGCAGTCCACGGCTTTCTCGTACTTGATGCGGTAGGTTTGCGTGAAGGCGTCGAACGCGGCCAGAGCATCCTTCTTGGTCTCGGCCATCCAGATGGCCTGAAGGGCGGATTTGGCTTTGGCGTGAAGGCTCTTCGGCAGCCGGTTGAGGACATTGGCGGTCTTGTGCACCCAGCAGCGCTGCTCGCGCGTCAGAGGCCAGACCTCGCCGAGCGCCTTCCAGAAGCCCAGCGCACCATCGGCCACCGCGATTTCCGGCGCAGCCGCCAATCCCCGCCGTCTCAGGTCCAGCAGCAGGTCGCGCCAGGAGTGGGCGCTCTCGCGCAGGCCATCGGTAAAGCCTACCAACTCCTTTTTGCCTTCCGGCGTCGCCCCGATGAGGACGAGGATGCACTGGGCTTGGTCTTCCAAGCGTGCCTCCAGATGGATGCCGTCCGCCCACAGGTAGACATAGCGCTTGGCCGACAGATCACGCTTTTGCCAGCGGGCATGGTCCTCGCTCCAGACCTGCTTCAGGCGAGCGATGGTCGAGGCCGACAGCCCGGGCGCGTCCTGGCCCACCAGGGCCGAGAGCGCTTCGGCAAAGTCGCCGGTGGAGATGCCTTTGAGGTACAGGACCGGGATGAGCACCTCCAGGCTCTTCGAGCGCCGGGCATAGGGTGGCAGGATCGAGGGCCTGAACCGAACCTGCTCGGTCGGGCTCGCCTGCCGGTCACGCACGCGGGGCTGGCGCACGCCGACCGGGCCAATGCCGGTCAACACCTCGCGGGATGGCAGATAGCCGTGGCGCACCAGGCGCTGCAGTCCGTTCTCCGTCTTGAGTGTGGCGTGCTGGGCGAGGAAATCGGCGACTTCGGCCTCAATGGCTTGGGCCAGTAAGGCGCGGGCACCCTCGCGCAGGATGTCGGTCAGAGAGTCGGTAAAGCTCCCTGGCTGGGCGAGCTTGAAGACGTTATGATCAGACAAGGCGTATCCCTCCTTCGGTGGAGAAGTGGAGGCTCGAACACCCCCACGATACGCCGCTTCATCCCTTCATGCCGTCCCCAACTTACGACGCTATCTCCGCGGCTAGCCCACTTCAACTTTGTTGGAGACAGCATTCTCGGGACAGACGTGAACCTTGAGGCAGGCTCAATTCTTGCCAACCATCGCAACGAGCTGCCTGATCCGACTATTGTGATCCTCTATGAGGGCACCTCGATTGAAACTGGTGCCCTGAAGTTCGGAGCCATCGTGGGGGATGGCTGTCGCATTGGCTCCAATGCCGTTCTTGCGCCTGGCACTATCCTGCCAGCAAAGACCGTCGTGCAGCGGCTTTCCTAAGAAACAGCTCCCGCGGGTGCGACGACACCGACCTCCTGCAACACGAAGCCAAACGCCTTGGCGCGGCGGTGTAAGTTATCGATCACCCGCTTTCGATACCGCTCCTCATAGTACGACGCTCCCGGATCAACGTAATCCATGCCATGGCGCAGGGCGTTGTAGAACAGCGCTGCAATCTTACGAGCGGTTGCAGTCACAGCTTTGGCCTTGCCGATCCGCGTCGACAGGCGCCGGTAAAAGGCACCCAGTGCCGTCTCCGTCTTGCCGATCGTCACGGCCGCCAGCCGCAGAAGGGCCGCCGCCCGACTGCCTGACCGGCGCGTTCGGGAGGAGAGCACCTTGCCCCCGGAGATCTTATTGCCGGGCGCGAGGCAGAGCCAGGAGGTGAAGTGCTTGCTGCTGGGCCAAGCCGTCAGATCCGTTCCGCACTCCGCGATCAGTTTGAGTGCCAAGGACGGCCCTAGGCCGTGGATCCGGGTCAGGTCCTGGCCCAGAATCGCATAGAGGGCGCCACGAAGATCGAAGCTCGGCTCATTGGGCTGGCGGCTCATGCGTCGGCGAGGAGGCGGCAAGGAAGCGGAATCGGGCTTATGGGGGCTCAGCGACTTGAGAACGGCTTCGATCCTCTGGTCGCACGCCGCCACTTTGTGCTGATAGGTGTCGTACAGCGCCAGCGCCTGTTCGAGCGCGAACAGATGCTCGGCGCGATAATGACCCGTCAACCCCTTCTCGATCGTCTCGGAGCTGGAGTGACACCGAACGTCTCTTAAGTTCGCCAGGACTGCCGGATCACGTTCCCCGGCGAGAATGGCACGGATGATGCGCATGCCTGTGGCGCCGGTGATGTCGCTGACCACGTGATGCAGCTGCAGGTTCATCTCGGTCAGCGCCTTCTGCATGTGCTGAATATGCGAGGCGGCATACTCGAGCAGGCGCTCACGCTGGCGCAGATACGCGCGCAGTTCGGCAATCTCGGCTTTGGGTTGGAAGCTGGCGCGCAACAGGCCATAGGCATGGAGGCGCTGGAGCCATTGCGCATCCTTCACATCCGTCTTGCGTCCGGGCACCTGCTTGGCGTCACGGGCATTGACCAGAAACACCTCGAGGCCGCGGTCCTGCAGGATCTCGAAGACCGGGATCCAGTAAACCCCGGTCGATTCCATGACGACGGAGGTGACGCCACAAACCTCGAACCAGTCGGCCAACCGGTGCAGGTCGGCGGTAAAGGTCCCGAAGCTGCGGACAGGCTCGTCAGCGCAGTCGGGTCCCACGGCCGCCATGTGCATCGTGGCCCCGACATCGATGGCGGCGGCATGGGGGTGAACCACCGGCAGGCTCTGGCGATCTTTGCCGGCTTCTCGTTTGCGTCTCATCGGCTCCTCCTTAGGGTGGGAGGGGCTGGACTGCGCCAAAGGTCAACTTCCTAACCGGGATCACCCTGGGGCGTCACCACTCTCAAGCGCGCAACAGTCCATGGACCATGTTTTTTAACGGGGTCATGCGCCACCAATAAGCGAACGGCCGCTCCCCTCCGGCAACAGACTACCAGCAAGCTGTTTCTGACCCCACAGGCGGACCCAGTCCGCGACGGTTTTTTAAGATGTCCCGCTCCATCCGGGTGCGATCGAGTTCACGGCGCAGCCGGGCGATTTCCGCCGCCTGATCGGCCGGGGATGCGCTGCCAGCTGGCAACGGCGTGGGAGCGGCCCTGGACCGGGGCGCAGCTCCATGGGCAAGAGCCCGCCAGTTGCGCAGCATGGATGGGGAGATCCCCAGCTCGGTCGCGATCTGCATGGTTGGGCGGCCACTGCTCTCCAGCAGGGCAACGGCCTCTCGCTTGAACTCGGGGGTGAATTCTCGCCTCGTCTTCGTCATCAAACACCTTCCCGCTCCCGCAGGAGCGTATCAGAGGTGTCCGTCAAAGCGAGGGAAGATCAGAACACCATCAGGCGAGCAGTCGTTGGAGACAGCGCGCCCTTGGTGCGCACGGTGCGGTGCCGCACGGTCGCAAACACGCTCTCAATCGGGTTCGTCGTGCGCAGATGGATCCAGTGCTCAGCCGGCCAGTCGAAGAAGGCTAGCAGCGCCCGCTGGTCCTTGCGCAGGCACTCCACCGCCTTCGGATAGCGTGCGCCATAGGCGTCCTCGAACAGATCGAGGGCGACCTCGGCCTGAGCGCGGGTCGGGGCGAGATAGATCTCCCGCAGGGCCCCCTTCATGCCGGGCTGCACGGACTTGGGCACCTTGTTGAGCACGTTCGCGGTCTTGTGCAGCCAGCAGCGTTGATGATGCGTGCCGGGAAAGAGCTCGTCGAGCGCCTTCCAGAAGCCCAGCGCTCCGTCTCCCACAGCAATGTGAGGCGCAATCGACAGACCCCGCCGCTTGATCTCGACCAGCAGCTCGCGCCAGCTCTGGGCACTCTCGCGCACGCCGGCCTGGAAGCCGATCAGCTCCTTCCTGCCCTCCGGGGTGGCGCCGATCAGCACCAGGATGCATTCAGCCTGGTCCGCCATCCGGGCCTGCAGGTAGACGCCGTCGGCCCAAACATAGACGTAGCGCCGAGCCGAGAGATCGCGGGCCTGCCAACGCTCGTACTCGCCCTGCCATTCGCCCGTGAGTCGGGTGACCACCGAGGGCGAGAGGTTGGGCGCATCCTGGCCGAGCAGGGCGGAGAGCGCCTCCTGGAAGTCGCCGGTCGAGAGCCCGCGCAGGTACAGGATCGGCAGCAGCGCATCCAAGCTTTTGGTGCGCCGCGCCCATTTCGGCAGGATCGCCGAGGTAAAGCGGATGCGGTCGGCATCATCCGTGGCGCCGCGGTCGCGGATCTTGACCCGGCGGACCGCCACCGGGCCGATGCAGGTCTGGAGCATGCGCTCGGGGCCATGCCCGTGCCGGACCAGGCGCTCGCGGCCGTCCGGCAGCTTGAGATCGCGCATGCTGGCCAGATAAGCCTCGGCCTCGCTCTCGATGGCTTGGGCCAGCAGCTTGCGCGCGCCGGCTCGGAGAAGATCGGTCAGGGGATCGTCGATCGTGTCGGGCTGACGAAGGCGGACAATGCTGGTAGTCTCGTTCATGACGTATCGCTCTCCTGGAGAGGTTCTGGCAGGCTCGACACCCGCCTCGATACGTCGCCTTTCTCAATCCGTCATCACCCATGTATGGATGCCCCCGTTCGCGCAAGGGATTTCTGAACAGCTTCGGCATGTGATCGGGTGCGGTCATGTATCAGGCCTTCTGTTGCGGCCATGATCATGCCGCTGGCCGGTATGGAGATACGCGGAGCAGGTGCAGATCAAATTCCCGAGCGCGAAGCTCTTTGGGTGATAATGCTTTTCCTGCTCCCGATCTGACCGATCGTTTTGCCCTTACTGTTCCTCGACCTCCTCACACGCCTGACGCACCGGCAGGATCGATGCCGGATCTCCCGATCACGACGCCGTTGCTGCCGGAACTCTGAAGTCCTCGCCTTTCGTCAGCATGGCCCAGGCGGACCGCGCCATCTTGTTCGCCAGCGCAATGGCCACGAGCATCCTCGGCTTGCGCGCCAGCATGCGGGCAAGCCAGGAGCCTTCCGGCGCGCTCTTGCGCCCTGCGCTCTTGACGACAGCCATCGCGCCGATGATGAGCAGACGTCGGATATCACGCTGGCCCATCTTCGAGGTGCGCCCGAGCACCTGCTTGCCGCCGGTGGAGTGCTGGACCGGGACAAGCCCGAGCCAGGCGGCGAAGTCGCGTCCGCGTCTGAAGCTCTCCATCGGCGGTGCGAAGGTTTCGATCGCCATTGCGGTGATCGGCCCGATCCCGGGCATGGTCTGCAGGCGTGACGTCGTCACCCCACGCGCGGCCTCGCGTTTCAACACCCTCTCGAGATCCGCGATCTTGCCGTCGAGGGCTGCGATCTGGTCGAGATAGAGGCGACCGAGTTCGACGACCAGTGGCTGAAGGGTCGTGTTGACGTCCTCGATCACATCGCTGAGCAGCTTCACTTTGGCTGTTCCCTGTGGCGCGACGACGCCGTGCTCGGCGAGATGCCCCCGCAGCGCATTGATCAGCTGCGTGCGTTGGCGCACGAGAAGATCCCGCGTGCGGAAGACCATCGCTCGCGCCTGCTGTTCCTCGGTTTTGACTGTGACGAACCGCATGGTCGGGCGTGCCGCCGCCTCGGCGATGGCCTCTGCGTCCGCCGCGTCGTTCTTCTGGCGCTTAACGAAAGGTTTTACATAGACCGGCGGGATGAGCCGCACTTCATGCCCGAGAACCTGAAGTTCGCGGCCCCAGTCATGCGCTGTGGCGCAGGCCTCCATCGCAACAATGCAACGTGGCTGCTTGGAGAAGAACGTCAGAACCTGCTGGCGGGTCAGTTTCCGGCGAAAGGCCACGCTCCCATCGGCGCGGGCGCCGTGCGCCTGAAAGACACGCTTTGCAAGGTCGAGACCAATGATGTTAACGTCTGTCACGGATGCCCTCTCCATTTGTGAATGATCCTCAGATCACCACCTTGGCACATTGTGATGCCGTCAGGAGGGGGCATCCACTCCATCAGGTTCCGAAATAACTCTCGGAGCACTGATCTCGGGCATGTCGCTGGAATCAGGCATTGGGACTCCGATGATCTTGCAGGTCTCGCCGACGCCAATCTGGCTGATCAGAAAGGCGATCTGACCGGGCAGGCCGTCGTTGTTGGCGGCCGCGGCTGCCGATGAGGCGGCATTGTGAACTCTCTCGTCGAGGCTGCTGTCAGACAGTCCGTGTGATAGGGCAAGTCTCACGAGTTCCGCAATGATAGTGGGCATCGGTGCTCCATTCGTATGAACGATGGGAAGGTAAGTACCATGTAGTATCTTTGTAAAGAGGCACAGCAAGTTCGAGTTCGCCGGCCATCACAAGAACGCCGAGTCGGTCGATCTCATTGATGAATCGGTAAGCCGAACGAGATCGTTTGAACATTTGTTCAGCGCGTCGAACACGATCGCATCGCCCTTAGCGCCGGATTCGCGCATTATCATCGACGGGGCCGCCAGAGTGGTCGACTTGGGCACGCCGAAGACCTCATCGACAATCGCGCCGTGTTGCTCAACGTCGATCAGCATCCCAGCACGGCGTGCGCTGCGTCGGTCAATCTCCTCAACGGGGGACTCGGCGGATGGCTCGTAGGCGGCGCTCTTCGCGGCTTCTTGCGTCTACTTCGTCGCATGCTGTAGCGGGCCGCAGACAACTTCGCCGAGGCGGTGGCGTCCATTCCGCCGGCGTTTGATGTAGCAGTCGGTGGCGAGCTTAGTGAGCCAGGACTTACTGACTCGCGCAACGCTTCGAGCTTTTCCAATGAGACTTCTCGATTCGTATCTACGTCCATGTTAGGTTTCCCCTTCCGTCGTTGAAATGGACAAACGACTCGCTGTTGCTGAGAGTTTGGACAAGTAGAAGAGTCACTGTTATTGATGCAGCCGCGTCCAAATGAGCTTGCTGGTTTCACGCTCTGCACGCTCGAGTTTGCCGATGCTGAGTTAAGTTCGCCGGTGGGCAGCAGCGCCTTCCGCTCGTAACGCCAAGATGCCGGGTTCCTCGCGCTTGGAGATCACAGGCCGCTTGCGACAACGTCCCGTCTCCAGGCCGATCCGCTCAGGCTTCGATCCCAGCGATCCAAGCCAGGCAGCCAGTGCCGCGGGCTCGCTCGGCACTTTGACCTCCCTCCCGACCTTGCCCGTCCCTTCCACGTCGCACGCGCTTGAGCATTCGACTGCCACATCAATCCCGCCTTATAGTGACATGGTCATCCCCGCAGGCTGCTTGGAGAGTGTCGAGGAGCGTCGCCACGACGATTTGATCTCCAAAGTCGGATAGCGAATTTCATCGTCAGCCAATTCGATCCATGATTTCGGCTTGAATCGCGTTTGCGGTGTGTAGAGAAGCATCTAGTTGCAGGTTCCCAAATGCGAGTTGACAAAGAAGGTAGTTGGCACCTGCCACTTCCAGCTGATTGAGAAGAGTTTGTCGCACAGAAACTGCCGTTCCTGCTACACACAATTCACTCTCGACTGCTGCATCGAAGGTCAGCGGCAGGTTTGGGGGAGTCGGGATAGCATTTTGGTCGCAAAGGTCTTTAAAGCTCTTGAGCCATCGTTCGTAAGCAGGTGCTGCGAGCGAGTAGGCGTGTATGTCAGAATTCCCAATCACGACCATGCGGAGCAATCCAAGGAATGGCGCTTGATGGTCCGCGTCAGGTTTGTGTTCTCGATTGGCGCGGAAGGCTTCAGTAATTCTTCGAAGAGAAGAGGAAGGTCCTACGCAGGCGATATTTGCGCCATTCGCAGCGGCCCAGCCTGCGGTCTCGGGTTGATTGGTGGTGATCCATATCGGCGGATGTGGACGCTGATGGGGTCCTAGCGTCAAAGGAACGCCGTTCAGCTCGAAATGGTGGCCTTGATAGGACAGCGTGCCGCCCTTCATCGCCTCAGTAAGGATTTCGCTGGCTTCCGCGTAGCGGCCTGGCGCCGCCTCCGCCCCAATTCCGAAGTAACCCAGCTCGATCGAGAGAGAGCCGCGTCCGATACCCAGCTCGAGCCTGCCACCGCTCAATTGGTCCAGCATACAGATCTCTTCAAACGCACGCAGCGGATGAGAAAGGACAAGCAGCATTACTAACGGGCCGACACGAAGTCGCTGTGTCCGCTGTGCAACACTCGATAGGAAGAGGTTCGGCGATGGACCTCTCCCATGCGGGGTACAGTGGTGCTCACCAAGATGGTATGCATAGAAACAAAGGTGATCGCACGCCTCCGCTAAGGTCAGGCGAGCTGCGTATTGTCGGGCGATGTCGCCGCCGCCATCATCCAGATGATCGAAGATGCCGCAGGTTAACTTCGAAGGAGAGACGTGTCTCACTCAGTTATCTCCAAGTTCGCGCAGGCTTTTGACGTACGTTTGTTCAGGGGGTGCACAGGAGTTTGCAGTCACTGCATTTCGCGCTTCTGATGTCATCGGTTCACGAGGCGCTATTCGGCGCCTGCGGGTCGGTTCTGCAGTGCTTGTGACCAGCCTGGCGATTTTGCAGGTTGCGATGCGCGACCCTACTCGGCGGGTGCGGGATCGGCGGGTGGCCGGTCTCGGTCTCGGTAAGCTGATGGCCGCGCAAGGCAGCTCCCAGCTGCGCTTGGTCGAGTTCGCCTTCCCAGCGGGCAACCACAAGCGATGCCACCGCGTTACCGATCAAGTTCGTCAGCGCCCGGCATTCGGACATGAAGCGGTCGATGCCAAGGATCAGAGCCATGCCAGCAACCGGAACACTCGGCACGACGGAGAGCGTAGCGGCCAGCGTGATGAAGCCGGCCCCTGTGACACCTGCCGCACCCTTCGAGGAAAGCATCGCAACGAGCAGCAGGAGAACCTGATCGCTGATTGACAGATCCGCATTCGTCGCTTGGGCGATAAAAAGGGCCGCCAGCGTCATGTAGATGTTGGTGCCGTCCAGGTTGAAGGAATATCCGGTCGGGATGACGAGGCCCACCACCGAGCGCTTGGCGCCGGCCTTCTCCATCTTCTCCATGAGCGAGGGCAGCGCGGCCTCCGAAGACGATGTTCCGAGGACCAGCAGCAGCTCTTCCTTGAGGTAGCGGATGAGAGAAAAGATCGAGAAGCCATTGTAGCGGCAGACCGCGCCGAGAACCCCGAACACGAAGAAGAAGGCCGTGATATAGAATGTCCCGACCAGCAGCGCGAGGTTGATCATCGAGCCGAGGCCATACTTGCCGATCGTGAAGGCCATTGCGCCGAAAGCGCCGAGCGGTGCCGCCTTCATCAGGATGCTGACGAGCTTGAAGATGGGCGCGGTGAGCGCCTGGAGGAAGCAAATGACCGGCTTGCCCGTCTCTCCGACCATCGCCAGCGCAATCCCGAAGAGGACGGAGAAGAACAGCACCTGCAGGATGTCGCCTTCCGCAAAGGCGCCGACAATCGTTACCGGGATGATGTTCATCAGGAAGCCCGTCACGGACCGCTCGTGGGCCTTGGCGGCATAAGTATTCACGGCCTGGACATCGAGCGAGGCCGGATCGATGTTGAGGCCGGCGCCCGGCTGAATGACATTGGCGACGATGAGGCCGACGATCAGGGCGAGCGTCGAGAAGGTGAGGAAGTAGACCATCGCCTTGCCGACGACCCGGCCGGCCTTCTGGGGATCGTTCATGCCGGCAATGCCGGTCGTAACGGTCAGAAATATAACGGGCGCGATGATCATCTTGACGAGCTTGATGAAGGCATCGCCGAGCGGTTTCAGGCTTTCACCAATTCCCGGATAGAAATGACCGAGTGCGACGCCGAGGATGATTGCGGCAAGCACCTGCACGTAAAGCTGGGCATGAAAGCGCTTGCGGGGCACAAGGTTTGCGCTGTGGGCTTGTGGGGTCAACATGGATTTCTCTCCCTGGCCGGATTGGGGCGGGCTCTTCGTCCCTCCCCGGTTTTCTCCCGTCTCGGCGCTCCGGTCGAACGCGGCTGCGATGTCAACTGCAAGAGCCATGCCAAACCAAACAACGAGCGAATCGCGCGGTTCTCAGGTATTTCGGAAGCCTTGTGCAGTACGCTTGTGCGGATTTCCGCACTGGCTGCCTTCCCCGTGGCGGAATCCCGCACTAAGATTCGCCAATGGCCGGTCTGGAGAATGCGGTGGCAGAAGACGGCATCGACAAGGGCACCTTGCAGCATGCCCCATTGATGTTCCCTGGCAGATCGGCCGCCGGTCGATCTCTCTGGCTTGCGGTTTTGCTCGCACTTCTTGGTGCGGCCCTCGGTTTTGTCGTCTTTGCAACGGGCCAGATCGCTGGCGCCGGAGCGGAGTATGCCCTACGCAACCGTGCGCTTGCCGCGCTCCCGCTTGTAGCCGACAGTTTGAAAGCGGACGTCGAGAAGCAGAGATTGATTCCGCTGATCCTGGCCCGCGACGGTGCGGTTCAGGAGATGTTTTGCAGTCCGAGCTCTGCCAAGGAAGCCGCGCTCGACGACAAGCTTCGCGGCATTGCCCGCGATGCCACGGCTTCCGTGGTCTATGTCATCAACACCGAGGGCATAGCGGTTGCTGCGAGCAACGCCGGCGAGCCGACCAGTTTCGTCGGCAACGACTACCGCTACCGCCACTACTTCACCGAGGCGATGGCAAATGGCACGGCCACGCAATATGCGCTCGGCACGACCAGCGCGCGCCCGGGCCTATACCTGGCGAGCCGGGTTGACGGGTCGGAGGGTCCGCTCGGCGTGGTCGTGGTGAAGGTGGAGCTCGACCGGGTCGAGTCGAGCTGGAGGGAGAGCGGCTTCGTGGTCTTCACGACGGATGAGCGCGGCGCTGTCCTTGCGACGAGCGTGCCCCAATGGCGTTTTGGCGATCTCTCACCTCTTTCCGAAGAGGAGACGGAAACCACCCGCGATCATCTGCAGCTATCAGGCGCGACTTTCAAGCCGGTGCCGCTTTCCCAGCGTGGCGGCAACATGGTCACCGCAAGTCCTGCGGGCAGATCAGCCGGCTTCGTTGCGGTTTCGCGGGATCTCGGTAAAGCAGTTCCGGGCTGGCGTCTGTCCCTGCTCATTCCTGCTGACGCTGAGATTTCTTCGGCGGCCATAACGGGCCGCGTAACGACACTGCTTGCCCTGATTCTCCTTGGGTTCGTCGTTTTCGTCATTGTCCGACGGCGGCGGGCGATCCGACAGCGGCAGGAAGCACTTGCGCGCATAAATACCGAACTCGAGTACCGCGTCAATCTGCGCACGGCGGATCTCCGCCGCACGGACCAAGCGCTCGCGCACGAGATCGCCGAGCGCGAGAACGCTGAGGAGAGGGTGCGCCGCCTGCGTGATGAACTCGCTCAGGCGAACCGGCTGTCTATTCTTGGGCAGATCGCGGCCGGGGTCGCCCACGAGATCAACCAGCCGGTGGCAGCGATCCGAACCTATGCTGAAAGTGCCGCGCGCCTTCTTCAGAACGGCCGGTCGCAAGACACCGCTGGGAATTTGAGCTCGATCGTCGCCATGACCGGCAGGATCGGGTCAATCACAGAAACACTGCGGTCCTTCTCCCGCCGCGCGACCGGAGCGATATGGCCGTTACCAGCGGAAGAGGCGATTGATGGTGCGCTGTCGCTCCTGTCAGGCCGAATCCGCGATTCCGGGGTGATGATCGAACGAAAGCGGACCGACTCGTCTCCAATGGTGATGGCAAGCCGCATCCGGTTGGAGCAGATCCTCGTCAACCTTCTTCAGAATGCGCTCGACGCCTTAGAGGACCAACCGGAGCCCCAGGTCGAGATCGCGCTCACCGCGAAGGAAGAAATGGTTGCCATTTCCGTCCGGGATAACGGTCCCGGCCTTGCCCCCGACATCCGCCGGAACCTTTTCATGCCGTTCACCACCAGTAAGGAAAAAGGCCTCGGTCTTGGCCTGGTCATTTCAGAAGAGATCGCACGGGAGCTCGGCGGCTCATTGCGGCTCGATACGAACCATGAGAAAGGAGCTTCCTTCACGGTCGAACTGAGGCGTGCGGCATGAGTGCGGAAAAAGGACCAGTTATTTTTGTGGACGATGACGAGGATCTGCTACGGGCAACCAAGCAGATGCTGGAGCTTGCCTGCTTCTTTCCGATCCTTTTCCGCTCGGCCGAGACGGCGCTCGCCACGATAGATAAGGATTTCGAGGGGCCTGTAGTGAGCGACATTCGCATGCCCGGAATGGACGGGCTCCAGCTCTTCGAGCGGGTGAAGGCGATCGACCCGGATATTCCAGTCGTCCTCATCACTGGGCATGGCGATGTCGAGTTGGCCGTCGCGGCCATCAAGGGCGGCGCCTACGATTTCATCCCGAAGCCATATGCGACGGAGCGACTTCTAGAGACGCTGCATCGTGCTTCGGAGAAACGGCACCTGGTTCTGGAAAACAGGCGTCTAAAGGACGCGGTCGCCCGATCCGCCGGCGATATGCCGCTCATCGGCGAGGCGCCGGCCATGAAGCGGTTGCGCAGAACGCTCCGCCAAATCGCCGATACCAATGTGGACGTCCTCGTGGAAGGTGAAACAGGCACCGGCAAGGAGGTGGTCGCCGCGCTGCTGCACCGGTGGAGCAACCGGCACGCGAAACCCTTTGTCGCGTTGAATTGCGGCGCGCTCCCGGAAAGCGTCATCGAGAGCGAGCTTTTCGGACATGAGGCAGGCGCCTTCACGGGAGCACAGAGGCGCCGGATCGGGCGGATCGAGCATTCAAACGGTGGGACGCTCTTCCTCGATGAAATCGAGTCTATGCCGCCCCCGCTTCAGGTGAAGCTGCTCAGGGTGCTCGAAGCCCGGCAGATCACGCCGCTCGGCACCAATGAAACCCGAAGCATCGACCTTCGTGTCGTCGCCGCGACGAAGGTCGATCTCGGCGATCCAGCGACCCGCAGAGATTTCCGGGAAGACCTCTATTTCCGGCTGAACGTAGTGACGTTACGCATCCCGCCGCTTCGCGAGCGCCCCGAAGACATTCCGGCGCTTTTCGGCCATTTCCTGGAGCGCGCATCGAAACGCTTCGGCCAGCCGGTGCGGGAGATGACCGCGGCCGTGCGCGACCATCTCATGGGCCACAAGTGGCCCGGCAATGTTCGCGAACTCGTTCATTTTGCCGACCGCGTCGCCCTGGGGCTCGAACCGGCATTGGAAACCTCGGTTGTATCGACTCAAGAATGCGGGACCGCACCAGGCCTAAGTCTTGCTGAAAAGGTGCGCCGTTACGAAGCAACTGTAATTCACGAAGCCTTGCAGGAACATCGCGGCGATATGCAACAAGTGATCGAAACACTTAGAGTCCCTCGCAAAACTTTCTTCGATAAATTGAAACGCCACGGGATAAACTCGGCCGATTATCGAAAGAATCGCGAGTGTTCGAAACCTTCTTGAACTTGCACATCGCGGAAAGGCTGCGATGATGTGTTGACGCCAGCGCATTGGAATAGTTAAAGCCGCTTGTGCCGAATGCCACGCTATTTTGCCTCAACCCTTACTGTAATACCCATCCACTGAAGTTCTGACTCGGGTTTGCGATGGAGTTCCTGACGTGATTCACTGATCGCCGGGTGCTGTTGATGGGGATCAGCATGGCTGCCCTCCGGATCCGCCAGGACTACTCACCGTGCGACTTACGCCAGCGGGCCGCCCGCGAGAGGGATCCCAGGGCGATCTTGCGGCTCTTGGCCATTGCCAATGCGCTGGAGGGCCTGACCCGCGCCGAGGCGGCCCGGCTCGCCGGCATGGAGCGCCAGGCCCTGCACGATGCCATCCAACGCTTCCATGCCGCAGGCACTGACGGCCTGCATGACCGCTCCCGTTCGGGTCGCCCGGAACACCTCACTCCCGGCCAGCAGCCCGCGCTCAGGGCGCCCCTCCTGCGCGGACCCCAGCCGGAGCGCGATGGGGTGAGCGCCTGGCGCCTGGTTGATCTGTGTGACTATGTCGAGCGGACTTAGGGCGTCCGCGACAGCCAATGGGGTCTCTCCCGCGTGCTCAAGCGGCTCGACTAGTCGCGTCAGAAGACACGGCCCTCGCCCCCGAAGGGCCATCCGGCCGCACAGGCGGCGTTCAAACAATCAGCTCCCATCAAAGCTTCAGGCCTTCGCGGCGGAGCATCCTGACGCACGTCTTCACCTCTGGTGTCAGGACGAGGCGCGCTTGGGCCAGAAGGGCCGGACCACCCGGGTCTGGGATGAGCGCGGGGTGCGCCCGCCGGGCGTGGTCGACCGGCGCTTCGAGAGGCTGTATCTGTTGGCCGCTT
The DNA here is from genome assembly GCF_034627025.1 of Microvirga lotononidis. Taxonomy (NCBI): domain Bacteria; kingdom Pseudomonadati; phylum Pseudomonadota; class Alphaproteobacteria; order Hyphomicrobiales; family Methylobacteriaceae; genus Microvirga; species Microvirga lotononidis. Next base: position 965,458 of record NZ_CP141049.1, read on the forward strand.
GCCGTCCGGGCACGGACGAGGCCTTCGCGCTGGCGCTACCGCGAGTGCACGCCGACGCGATGACGGTGCTTCTGGAGCACTTCTCGCGCCAGCTTGCGCCGGGCGTGCATGCGGTGCTCGTGCTGGATCAGGCCGGCTGGCACGACGAGCGGGCCTTGCATGTGCCCGCGTCCATCACGCTCCTGTCATTGCCGTCGGCCTCGCCCGAGTTGAACCCGGTGGAGCGGATCTGGCTCTATCTGCGTGAGCGGGATCTCTCGCATCGCGTGCTGGACGACGATGGGGCTGTCCTGGAGGCCGTCTGCCGCGCCTGGACCAGGCTTCTTGATGAGGCGGGTCGGCTCACGACACTTACTGCTTATCCTTATCTGACCACGTCAGAAATTCCGTGAGCGGGTATAATCCCTGAAATATAACCGCCAGACCGAAGCGCCGACGGCAATATTGGCTTTCTGGCCAGGTATTTTCTTCTCATTTTGGGGCTGCAGCTCGCTCGCTTCGGAACAACGGTCCACTAATGGGATGGACCGGCTGCTTCCCCCGGCGGGTACTCGGCAAAGGCTGGTACCCGCGACAACGGGAGAAGCAGCCATGGAGCCCGAGATAGAGAATTTATTTCCGACCCTTACGATGATTGGCATCGACATCGGCAAAGACGTCTTCTCCCTTGTCGGCTTCGATGCCGAAGGGAAGATCGCCTGCCGTCGCAAGATCAAGCGGGGTGGCAATCACGCCGAGGTGGTATAGGAATGCCTGAGCTGTCCCGTGGCCTCACGCGGGTAAGCCATGTGGGATGCCTCGTGTAATAGTATCTCTCGCATCCAGATGCTTGCTGGATCATTATTGTGAAGGGCAGGCCATTGGACGGCTTCGGTGAATGCGGGAAGTGGCAGCGGCAGTTCAACGATCCGCAGGGGTATCGTCTTTGCGAAATGCTCAACCAGCCGTAAGGGCATGGTTGCTATACGGTTGGTGCCTGATAGCACGGGTGGGAGCATGCTAAAGCTGTCCACCACGACCTCAAGACGTCTCTTGAATCCGTGCTCGAGCAAAAACCATTCCTCGATGGAGGGCTTCCGTGTCCGTCCGAACTTGACCGCAACGTGCCCCATCGACATGTATCTCTCGAATGTAAGCTGCCGCGGTAGCTGCTTGTTCATGCGGCAACCTACACACACAAGTTTCTCGTCAAACAGTGCCACTCTAGGATGCACGCTCGACATGAATACTTCCGGAAGGACTAGAAAATCGACGTCACCGCGCCGGAGAAGCTCATCGGGGTCATCGTCGAGAGGCAGCAATTCGAAGCTGACGGCGGGAGCTTCCCGGGCAACACGCTCCACGACCTTTCTAAAAAATACGAGTGTCATGAAATCGGAAAGGATGATCCTGAAGCGGCGCTCCGATTGGGCTGGGTTGAACCGGTCCGAGGAAATGATGGAGAGCTGGATGTGCAGCAGAGCCTCGCGGACTGCGGGGGCGAGCCCTGCCGCACGCGGTGTTAGGACAAGTTCACGGCCCCTCATCGTGAATAGCTCATCGCGGAAATAGGCGCGTAACCGGCCGACGGCCGCGCTCATGGCCGGCTGGCTCAGGTTGATGCTGCGTGCCGCCGCCGTGAGGTTACGCTCGGTCATCAGAGCATCGAGCGCGACGAGGAGATTGAGATCAAGGCCCTTGAAACGCATGGTGTGCAGTGATCCATAGCATGGATGTGGGCGGATTCAAGCGGTCGTCGCAACGGTGAAATTTTAGCTCATCGCAGATACTGGTCCAAGGCCTCGGCAGGGGTTCTCCAGCCAAGGGCCTTTCGCGGCATGGTATTGAGGGCCAGTGCCACAGCTGAGATGTCATCGACGCTATGCGCGCTGAGGTCGGTCCCCTTTGGAAAGTACTGGCGCAGCAGACCATTGGTTGTTGTTGCCCCGAAAGATCGGACAGATCATCCCGGTTGACGTGAGGCGATGAACTCACGCGGGGAACGATCGCCGAGCGCCTTGTGCGGGTGAAGGCTGTTGTCATGCTCGAACCATAAGGGAAGGCTTTCCATGACCGTTCTCGCATCCGGGATCGGGTTTACCCGGACGTCATCACGCGTGATCGTCCGTACGAAGGCTTCGGCCAGGCCGTTGCTATGCGGGCTCTGCACCGGCGTGGTGCGCGGCTCCAGCCCCATCTCCCGCGCCAGGCTCTTCGTGTCATGCGCGATGTCGCCCGAGCCGTTGTCGGAGAGCCCTTCGATGGTCTCCGGCAGCCGGTTCACGGACCCGAAGCGAGGCTCCACCGCCGTGATCATCAGATCCTGCACGTCCTCGCCCGTGAGTCCTTCGGTCGTGGCCACATGCCCCAGCACCTCGCGATCACAGCAGTCGAGTGCAAACGCCACCCGCACCGTCTCGCCATTGGCGCAGCCGATCTCGAACCTATCCGAGCACCAGCGCAGACTGGAGCGCTCCACGGCAACACGCCCGTCGTGCCAACGTGTCTCAGCTCCGCCAGCATGGCGCTGCAGCAGGAGGTCATGGGCCTTCATCACTCGATAGACCCGCTTGTGATTAGGCGCAGGACGACCCTGCTCACTGCAACAGCTCGAGTTTTTGACATCCGGGCGCATGATGCCGTTATAGAGGTGATGATAGGCGCCGTGCGCTATCTGATGCTCATCAGAGTGTCCCTCCTCGGCCCTAGCAGGGAGGGAGTAGAAGAGGGCCGCGATGACAACGATCGTCATCACGACAGCTAAGGCGTTATAGAAGGCCGCCCAGATTTCGGCACGCCGCATCGAAGCCTCCTTTTCCCTAAGACCGACGCTCGGCCGGGTCGGCATCGCGCCCTCAGTGATCACGAGCGCCTTCACCCGCAGCCGCACAGAGTTACGCCGACATAAGGCGATGATGATTGCGGCAGCACTCCACGCCAATTATCCGCGTGGCTGATTGGATTACACGTTGGTATGGGCTGGCGATGCGCGGGGTATAAGCGGGGATGTCACATCAACCAAGTAAAGGCCTTTCCGGCGCGGGCCTCGCCTGCCTAAGTCCTTGAAAACGCACAATCGGGCATCCGCGCGAGGGGCAGTATGCGTACGTAAAACACTTTGATGTGACGACGCCCTTCCGAGAAGTGCCAGAGCCTAACCTCAGGGGTGTTCCTGAGAACGGACCCTGGGGCCGCATGTGGTCAGCCTTTTGCGAAGGGATCCTCGCATAAGCATCGCTTTACCGGACGCAGAGCAGAATCGCCGAACAATCAAAATGCTTGCCGTTGAACACCACGTCCTCCGTTGTCGGGATTTCAATCATAGTAGCTAAAACTCTGAAACAAACTGTCTGCGCCATAACCCAGCTCGGATCTACTAAGGGCTTGGCAGGCAACAACCTGCCCAAATGGGCAACTGGTGCGTTGTTGGAACAAGGACCATCCGTTCTGAACGGAGCTGCCGATGTCGCTACCCTCCCTTCACCCATGTGGATGCCCCAAGTGTCACTCGCGCAAGCCCCATCCGGACCGCATGCTTCATCGGCAGATCAACCTGCTTGCCAGCCGGCTCGACGAACAGCAGCGCCGGTGGTTTATCGCGTTTGAGGCGATGCGGATCGGCTGGGGCGGCACTCAGCGGCTTGCCCAGATCACGGGCTTGAGCCCCCATACCATCCGGCGCGGCCGTCGCGAACTCGAGGCCGGGCTTGTTGACCGCCCCACCGAGCGCGTGCGGGTCGCCGGTGGTGGCCGTCCCACCCGAGAGGTCCAGGATCCTGAACTCCCACAGACCTTGGAGGAGTTGCTCGAAGGCGAGACAGCGGGTGACCCGATGGGTCGGCACGCCAAAGCCAAGCGGAGTTCTCTGCATCATCTGAGCCATGAGCTTGCCGTCGCAGGACACCCGGCCAGCCGCCCCACGGTGGCGCGCCTGCTGCGCCAATTGGGCTACTCGCCCAAAGCCAATGCACGGCGTACCGAGGCGCACAGCACGCCGCCTGAGCGCGATGCGCAATTCCAGCACATCGCCGAACAGCGCGCGCAGTTTGCAGCCACAGGTGAGCCGATCATCAGCGTGGATTCGAAAAAAAAAGGAATTGGTCGGTGACTTCAAGAACCCGGGCCAGACGTGGTGCCGGAGAGCCGAGCCGGTCTTGGTGCACGACTAGCCGCAGGATGCAGTCGGTCAGGCCATTCCTTACGGCATCTACGAGATCACAACCAACAGCGGCTATGTGTGCATCGGCGATTGCTTTGACACCCCGCGCTTTGCCGTTGAGGCGATCAGTGACTGGTGGGAGAGCGAAGGACAGAAGCGCTTTCCAGAAGCCGGGCGTCTCCTCGTCCTGGCCGATGCGGGCGGCTCGAACAGTTGCCGCTCCCGAGTTTGGAAAGCCCAGTTGCAAGAACAGCTCTGCGATGCCTGCGGGCTCGAGGTCACGGTGTGTCACTATCCCACCGGCTGCTCGAAGTGGAACCCAATTGAGCACCGGCTCTTCAGCTTCATCAGCTTGAACTGGGCTGGCGTGCCGCTGCGGACCTTTGCGACGATGGTCCGCTACATTGCCGGAACCGTCACGGCAGCCGGGCTGCGGGTGAATGCTCGCCTCAAGCGTGGTGGCAATGAGACCGGGGAGCGGGTCTCCGACGAGGTCATGCGTCGCCTCCACCTGAGGCCGCATGCCGTCTACACGCTCTCGCCGCGAACTTGATAACCTGAATTGGCAAATAGTTGGCTGCCAAGCCCTAAGGTGCGACAGCATTCTGCCCACTGGATGAGGACACCTATACTTTGATGTGATTGCTATCGCACAGGGCTGCCGCTAAGGCGCTGTTAGCGCATGAACTCATTGCGTCTGAGGGCGTTTTGCTCGTCCTGATCTGAGGAGGAGCCATGCTGACGGCCGCACAGTGGGCGATGCTGGAGCCTTTGGTGGAACAGTGCCGTCCCAAGGGCAAGACACCGCCGCAGGATCTACGACGGACCATTGAGGCCATGCTCGGCGGCATGAGAATGGTGCCAAAGGGCGGTCCGTCCCCGCTGAGCTGGGGCCGTGGTGGCGCGCGGCTCAGACCTTCATCCGCTGGGCGCGTCGGGGTGTCTGGGAGCGTCTCCTGGTGCAGGAGCACAGCATCCAGCTCGGAATGACGTTCCTCGACGGCAGCAGCGTGCGGGCGCATCAGAAGGCCGCCGGAGCTCGCCGAAAAGGGGCTCTCAAGCTGAGCGAGACCATCGTGAAGCACTTGGCCGCTCTCGTGGCGGCTATGGCACCAAGGTTTGCGTGATCGCGGACGGTCTCGGACGCGCCGTCGCGTTCCGCATCGCCCCCGGTCAGGCGCATGAGCTGCCGCACGCCATTCCTCTGCTGGACAGCCTGCCGGACGTGCCAATGTGGGTTGTGGCCGATCGCGGCTACACCAGCCATGGTTTTCGTGAGCACATCTGGAGCATCGGCGCACGACCCGCTATCCCACCGCGGCGCCATGAGGCGCCGGTGGCATGCCCCGAGTGGATCTACAACAACCGCAATGTTGTCGAGATGGTCTGATCACAAATGACAAATTCTGCCTAAGTCGCTTCGGACAGCTCAGGTTGAGTTGGTGGCGGATGCCGTTGCACTTGCGCCGGACCTGTTCGTCGGGTTGCCCTTCGTTGCCGAACTTGTCTGCGACAGGAGGCAACAATGAGGAAGTGGCGGATGCACCGGACATGCCAGCCTCATCCGGACGGGCAGAGCCGGTGGGATCGGACCTATCAGCAATTGATGGCCTGGACGCAGGTGTCCCAAGACGCCGCGGTTCCGGTCGGCCCCGAGCTTCCCGCACGGGAGGTGAACCATGAGGACCGGGGTCTATGCACGGGTCTCCACCCAGCGCCAGGCGCAGGCCGACGGGCTCGCTCAGCAGATTGATCGCCTGCAGGCTCACGCCCGTCAGCAGGGGTGGAGCGTCGCCCCGGAGCACATCTTCCGCGATGATGGCTATAGCGGCGCCAAACTCACACGGCCAGGTCTGGAGCGGCTGCGCGACCGCGCGGCTCTGCGCGAACTCGATCGGGTTCTGATCACGGCGCCAGACCGGCTCGCGCGCAATTATGTGCATCAAGTCCTCCTGCTCGAGGAGATCACGGCCGCCGGATGCCAGGTCGAGTTCCTCGACCGGCCGATGAGCCAGGATCCGCATGATCAACTCCTGCTGCAGATTCGTGGGGCCGTGGCCGAGTATGAGCGCAGCTTGATTGCCGAGCGCATGCGCCGTGGTCGCTTGCGCAAGCTGCAGGCCGGAATCCTGATGCCGTGGACGCGCCCACCCTACGGCTATCGGGTGGATCCCGAGCGACCGCGGGATCCGGCCGGAGTCCGGCTCGATCGGGCTGAAGCTGCCGCGGTGGCCGAGATGTATGGCTGGTACGCGGACGAGGCCCACAGTCTCTTCGGGCTGGCCAAGAAGCTGCAGCAGGATGCCGTGCCGCCGCCGCGGGTGCAGGGGCGCTGGAACGTGACGACCTTACGGGCCATTTTGACCAACCCCGTCTACGCCGGACAGGTGTACGCTGGTCGCATTCAGGCTGCCCCCTACCGCGTGCGCCCGCCGGAGGAGTGGATCGCCGTGGCACACGTTCCGGCGATCGTCACACAGGAGCAATTTGATCGCGTGCAGACCAAGATCGCCCAGAACCGACAATTTGCCCGCCGCAACAACACGGCCCATCGCTATCTGCTGCGCGCCCTTGTCAGCTGTGGGATATGTGGATTGTCGTGTTTGGGCCGCAGCTTGCCATCCGGCTATTGCTATTATTGCTGCCGCGGCAAGCAGTCGCCGCGGCAGTCCTATCGGGAGACCCGATGCCCCTCCCGCTTCATCCCGGCCGAGCAAGTCGATGACCTCGTCTGGAGCGACTTATGTCAGGTGCTCACCCATCCGGAGTCGATCCGGTTCGCCCTGGAGCGGGCGCACGGGGGACATTGGCTGCCCCAGGAACTGCAGGCGCGCCGGGAGGTGCTCCGGCGCGGCCAGACCCATCTTCAGCAGCAGATTGAGCGGCTCACGGAAGCTTATCTGGCCGGCGTGCTCGGGCTTGAAGAACTCCGGCGGCGCCGGCGTGATTTGGACCAGGCCAAAGAGGCCCTCGAAGCCCAGGTGCGGCAACTGGAGGCCCAGGTGGATCGCCAGACCGAGATTACCCGCTTGAGCCTGAGCATCGACGGGTTCTGCCGCCGGGTGCGGGTCGGGCTTGAGCAGGCGACTTGGGAGCAGAAGCGGCAATTGATCGAGTGGCTGGTGGTGCGTGTCATCGTCACCGATGGGCAGGTCGAGATCCGCTATGCCATTCCGACCAGCCCTGCCGGTGAAGCCACTCGGTTTTGTCATTTGCATTCAGACTATCGAGCGCCTCTGGGCGAGGCTCAAAGAGTGGCGGGCTGTTGCAACCCGCTACGAGAAGACCGCAGCGTCCTTCATGGGCATTCTCTGCCTTGCCGCCGCCCTCGACTGGATCAAGTCCTAACAGGCCCTAGCTGTTTGGTGGCGGAACGTTGTTGGGATCAGGTGCGTTGCGCGATTGAGGAGTACGCTTGGCGCTTCGATGGCCTGCGACGCCGAGCCCCTCGTCGAAGGAGATGAACCGTCCCGGGATTCCCGGAGGCTCCAACACCTGACAGGATGGAGCCATGACGAAGCGAACACCCCCGTATTCACCAGAGGTCCGCGAGCGGGCGGTCCGGATGGTTTTCGAGCACCGCGACGAGTACGCCTCCCAGTATGAGGCGATCCTGTCGATTGCGGCCAAGATCGGCTGCTCGCGCGAGACGCTGCGCCACTGGGTGCGGCAGGCCGGGTGCGACCAGGGCCTTCGCCCCGGGCCGACGAGCCAGGAGCAGGAGAAGATCAAGGCCCTTGAGCGTGAGGTACGCGAACTGCGCCAGGCCAACGAGATCCTGCGCAAGGCCAGCGCGTATTTTGCCCAGGCGGAGCTCGACCGCCGCTTCAAGCCATGAAGGCCTTCATCGACGAGCATCGTGAGGTCTACGGGGTCAGCCGATCTGCCGTAGGACCACCGTCAGCGACGCCGCTGCCCCTTGCCCGCGCGACCGGGTCGGGCTTTGTCTATGTGGCCTTCGTGATCGATGCCTTCGCCCACCGGATCGTGGGCTGGCGTGCGTCACGCTCGGCTCGGGCCGAGCTCGATGCTCGATGCTCGATGCTCTCGAGCAAGCTCTCCATGACCGGCAGCCCTGGCAAGCCAACCTCATTCACCACAGCGATATGAGGGGTTCAATACGTGTCACTGAAGTACACCGAGCGCCTCGCCGAGGCGGGGATTGAGCCATCGGTCGGCAGTGTTGGCGACGCGTACGACTGTGAGAATGTGAGAGCCGCTCGGAAGGCCTGACCCTTCGTACGATTGACTGCGTGTCATTGCATTGACGTGTCGGTCCTCCGGGCGGCACCTGACGGTCTGCTGTCGCGTGACTTGATAGGAGCTTGAGGGTCTCGTCCCATCACAGTCCTGTCCGCTCGCAGGAACCTGTCAGGTTCTTACCTTCGGAGGACGAGGAATGCGCAAGACTGATCCTGCTGAGATCATCATCGGCATTGACACTCACAAAGAGGCCCACGCCGCCGTCGCCATCAACGGGCTGGGAGCCCGCCTTGGGGCAATGACCCTGCCGGTGACCAGCAGAGGCTATCACGAGATGGAGAGCTGGGCTCAGTCCTTGGGTCCCGTTCGCGCCTTTGGGATCGAGGGGACAGGCTCTTATGGGGCTGGCCTGGCACGCTTCCTGCAGGAGAGAGGCCACAATGTCATCGAGGTCAACCGCCCCAATCGCCAGATCCGGCACCAGCATGGCAAGAATGACCCGCTTGACGCTGAGAACGCGGCCCGCGCCGTTCTCAGCGGCCAGGCAAGGGCGGCTCCGAAGTCGGGCACCAGCTCCGTGGAAATGATCCGCCATCTCAAGGTGGCGCGAGACACCGCCGTCAAGAGCCGCACCCAGGCGATGGTCACCCTCAAGACGATCATCGTCAATGCTCCCGCTGCCTTGCGCGAGAGCCTTGACGGCCTCACCGGCAAAATGACCCTGATCCGCCATTTAGCCGCCTTGAGACCAGGAGCGATGACTTCGCCAACAGCCTCAGCCAAAGCAACATTGCGCGCTCTCGCCCGGCGCTGGCTGATGCTCGATGCTGAGATCAAAAGCCACGATGCCGATCTCGATGCTCTGACCTCCGCCTGCGCGCCGACCCTGAAGGAGGCTCATGGCATGTCGACCGGTACGGCTGCCGAGATGCTGATCCTCGTCGGCGACAATCCCGAGCGCATCCGCTCGGAAGCAGCCTTCGCCAAACTGTGTGGCGCCTGTCCCATTCCGGCCTCGAGCGGCAAGACTTCACGTCACCGTCTCAACCGCGGTGGCCATCGTCAGGCTAACGCGGCTCTATATCGCGTCGTCATTATCAGAATGCGCAGCCATCCACCAACTCTTGACTATGTCCGTCGACGAACGGCAGAGGGTAAAGGTAAGATGGAGATCATTCGTTGTCTCAAGCGCTTTGTCGCGCGGGAGATCTTTGGCTATCTCTGCCGAGCCAGAAGGGATCCCACGACGGTCCCTTCGACCTCTTGACCTCTATAGGAGCATCAATGCTCTGGCGGAAACCGTCATCGGCCTGTTCAAGGCCGAAGTGATCCATCGGCGTGGTCCGTGGCGCTCGTTTGAGGCGGTTGAGTTTGCCACCCTAGAATGGGTCGACTGGTACAACAACCGGCGCCTGCTCGAGTCCATCGGCAGCATTCCGCCCGCCGAGGCGGAAGCCACCTACTATGCCCAGCTTGAGCTCACGCCGATGGCCGCATAGAATCCAAGCCAATTAGCCTCCGGAAAATCCGGCGCGGTTCACCCGCACCGCCGCCCGGCTCCACAGGGCAAAGGGCAGGCCCAGCTCGTCGGGCGTGTGCCGGCGGATCAGCGCGCGGACCTGCGCTTCCTGCTCGACCTGGAGAAACCGGCCTGTGCCAGGGGCCGGGCCGCGCGGCCCGCTGGCCAAGCCGGCCTGGCCCTGCTCGGCGAAGCGGCGGCAGATATCGAAGACGCCGGTGCGCGTCAGACCCACCTGCGCGGCAATGGCATCATAAGTCAGGCCGCTCTCGCGCAGGCCGATCACCTGCCGGCGGCGCTCCTCTTGCGCGGCTGCTGGCAGCTTGCGCATGTCTATATGCTTCATCCAGCCAAACTGGAGTCTTCCGCAGCAGATTTCAAGAGTACCCAAGCCGGATCAATAAGTCGACGGTGCCCCAAGCAAGGGGATTAACGATTTTGAGTGCACGCAAGCTATTTTCTTTGGAGCGTGACTTATCTCTGAGTACCAGATGGCTGCCGGCAGGATTTGGACGGTGCGCATAACTTCATCCATAGCGTAGATTGCTGCCATCAAAACAATGGATTTTACAATGCTACCGAACAACCAGTAGCAAAGGTCAGGTTAGACACCTATAACTCGGGAATACTAGAATGGCTATCGATCTTAATCCTGCCCTCGGGAAAAATTCTCAGCTGTACCCCGAGCATCAACCGAAGCGCATGTCCATTGCAGTCACGTTCTCCGGCCTGCGCAAACTGCATCGCGCCCGCTCGACACGACAAGCGCCCCCCACGTCGCGGAGGCGCTTGCTAGCTACAAACCTTCGTATAGCTTTCCCAAACCATTCGATATCAGCCACATACCTCCGTACAATTGAGCCAGCCCTCGATCCCGCTTTAGCTTCGCGAGGAATGGGGTGTTGCTGATCGCAGGTGCCAAATGCTTCTGCCACCCGGCCAAATGGATCCCATGTCCATCGCAGTGGAAACGTGCAGAAGATGCAGGGAAGCCGTTGGTGAATCTGGTACGGATGGCTCATGCACCCGATGCAATCTCCATCGTGTATGACAATCAAATAGGGCGCGAAGCGATGACGGACATCCTCTTTTCGGCGGGCTTCATCCCAGAACTGTGCCAGAGTGCAGATGAGTTCTTGAAACCCAGCCGCCTTCGGAGCACGTCCTGCTTGATCGCGGACATGCAGTTGCCCCGGGTGACAGGGATCGACCCGTGCGACCATCTGGTTGCATCCGGAAAGGCCATTCCCACCATTTTGGTCACAAGCCGATCCGGCGACGACCAGCGGGCGCGGGCGCTGCGAACCGGTGCGTCCTATTACCTGAGCAAGCCATTCAGTGACAGCGAGTTGCTTCCATGCATCAACTCCACTCCGATATGCCAGACAGCGCGGAAGAGGCGCACATGAATATTGCCATATCCAGCGCTACGGGAGTTCTCTTACGGCGCTCTCAGGTGCGGTGGAGGCTGGCCTGGGAAAACGAGCTGCAACTCTCCGATCACATCGACCTGTCCGAGTTCTTTCGAAAGACCTACGGACCGACTGGGGCCTTTAATGCAAAACCATTCGAAGGCAATCGGAGCTGGGCTGGCGCGAGGCCTGAGCTCCGCGCAATCGGCTACGACTCGGGTGGTGTAGCAGCTCATATGGGCTTGCTGCGCCGCTTCATCAAGGTTGGCGCGGCCGACCTGCTAGTGGCTGAACTAGGATTGTACGCCGTCCGTCCAGATCTTGAGGGGCTCGGAATCAGCCATGCAATCCGCGCCATGCATCCAGTCCTGCAGGATCTGGGCGTCCCATTCGGCTTCGGCACGGTTCGGCACGCGCTGCAGAAGCATGTTGCAAGGCTGGGCCGGCACGGTCTGGCGACCATTGTGTCGGGGGTTCGCGTGCGGTCTACCCATCCAGACGTGTATCTAAACTTGCAGCCCACGCGCGTCGAGGACGTACTCGTCGTGGTTCTACCGATTGGACGCTCGATCAGCGATTGGCCGACAGGTACGATCATTGATCGGAACGGACCGGGGCTGTGAAACACCTGGATTATATATGCAAAGTGCCGAGTGCATTTGATGTCAACACTGGAGATCGTAGCGTCTATCTGACGTTTGACGACGGTCCCCATCCACTTTTCACACCAAAGATCCTCGACGTGCTGGCGGAGCATCGAGTGCCGGCGGCTTTCTTCGTCATCGGCTCCTGCGCGGCAGCCCAGCGAGACCTCATCCGACGCATCGTTGCGGAAGGGCACGAGGTCGCTAACCACACGATGACTCATCCGGATCCGTCCAGATGCAAACCCGACGAAGTACAATACGAAATACTTGCGGCGAACAGGACCATTAAACTGGTGTGCCCCCAGGCCTCCGTGCGGTACATGCGCGCGCCGTTTGGCATCTGGACTGAAGACCTGCTCACTGCATCCGCGCGCGCTGGACTGACGCCCGTACACTGGTCGGCAGACCCGCGCGACTGGTCTCGCCCCGGAGCCAACGCGATTGTCGATGCAGTGCTTGGCTCTATCCGGCCGGGCGTGATTGTGCTCTTGCACGACGGGTGCCCTCCCGACGAGTTGAACCCGGGCACTCGCGCCGGCCTGCGCGATCAGACGGTCAGGGCGCTGTCCCGTCTGATTCCAGCATTGCATGACCGTGGATTTGAAATCCGCTCGCTTCCTCAACGTTACTGAAAAAGCCGACATCCTATGAACCTGCTTGCCACAACCAGCACTGTCGCCATCTCCTGCTACGCACTGCTCTCGACCGCTTATAAAGGCATGCAGGTGGCTTATGCTGTGCCGACAAACGGCCCACTGGCGTCGGACGACCCGGCCGGCTCCGACCCTCTGCCGAGCGTGGATGTCATCATCCCCTGCTTCAACGAAGACCCAAGCACGCTCTCGGCATGCCTCGCTTCGGTTGCCGACCAGGATTATGCGGGAGAGCTGCGGGTCTATGTGGTCGATGACGGTTCTAGGAACCGCAACGCCGTGGAACCTGTACACGACACCTACGCGCGCGACTCGAGGTTCCATTTCATTCTGCTCCGCGAGAACGTTGGAAAGCGCAAGGCGCAGATCGCGGCGATACGCCGCTCATCCGGAGGCTTGGTGCTCAACGTTGACTCGGACACGACCCTCGCACGCGACGTCGTCACAAAGCTTGCATCGAAGATGCAGAACCTATCGATCGGTGCAGCCATGGGCCAATTGACAGCCAGCAACCGAAGCGACACTTGGCTGACGCGGCTAATCGACATGGAGTACTGGCTTGCCTGCAATGAGGAACGCGCAGCGCAGGCCCGCTTCGGCGCTGTTATGTGTTGCTGCGGCCCTTGTGCTATGTACCGCCGGTCTGCACTTCTTTTGCTGCTAGATCAGTACGAGACGCAGCTGTTCCGGGGCAAGCCAAGCGACTTCGGTGAGGATCGCCACCTCACGATCCTTATGCTGAAGGCAGGCTTTCGCACCGAGTACGTTCCGGATGCCATCGCGGCAACCGTCGTTCCGGACAGCCTGGGGTCGTATCTGCGCCAGCAACTCCGCTGGGCACGGAGCACGTTCCGTGACACTTTGCTTGCGTTGCGCCTGCTGCCCAGTCTCGATCGTTACCTCACGCTGGACGTGGTCGGACAGAATCTCGGCCCACTCCTTCTCGCGCTAGCGGTACTCACCGGACTTGGGCAGCTCGCACTGACAGCCGAAGTGCCTTCGTGGACAGTCCTGATGATCGTGTCCATGATAATAACACGCTGCAGCGTGGCAGCGTTTCGTGCTGGCCAGCTTCGATTTCTCGGCTTCTCGCTGCACGCAATCATCAATATTCTTCTCTTACTCCCCCTGAAAGCCTATGCCTTGTGTACATTGAGCAATAGCGATTGGCTGTCGCGTGGCCCCGCGGCCAACGTTCCAAACAGCAGTAGAAAACTGGGCGCTATCCAAAGACCAAAGTTGGTGGCATCTGACGGCACTTGCAGCGACGAGCGATAGCCGACTTAGCGCAGGCGGACGAGTTTTGAGACAGGACAGGAAAAGTCAGTTGCTGAATCGGGATTTGGCTACAGAGGATCCTTACAGGCTCGAGCCCAATTCGCTCGAACGGGAACCTCGTACAATCATAAGCGCAAAAGGTTCCCTACCTGACTCTATGTCAACCGTGGCAATCGATTTTGCCGGTGTAATGAAATCATATGGCGACAAAATCGCTGTCGACGGGCTGTCGTTCACCGTTGCGCCGGGAGAGTGCTTCGGCCTGCTGGGACCAAACGGCGCAGGGAAAAGCACGATTACGCGTATGGTCCTCGGAATGACAACGCCTGACGCGGGTACGATCACGGTGCTCGGCGTGCCGGTTCCGGCACGCGCTCGTTTGGCACGCGAGCGCATCGGCGTGGTTCCGCAATTCGATAACCTTGACTTGGAACTGACCGTACGCGAGAATCTGTGGGTGTTCGGGCGCTACTTCAGCATGAGCACGCGCGAGGTCGAAGCGGTCATCCCATCGCTCCTTGAGTTCGCCTGTCTTGAGAGCAAAGCAGATGCACGGGTCACGGAGTTATCCGGCGGCATGAAGCGGCGCCTGACGCTGGCGCGAGCGCTGGTCAACGACCCGCAGCTGTTGGTGATGGATGAGCCGACCACTGGGCTCGACCCGCACGCGCGCCGCTTGGTCTGGGAGCGCCTGCGGTCGCTGTTGGCGCGGGGCAAGACGATCCTCCTGACGACCCACTTCATGGAAGAGGCCGAGCGCTTGTGCGATCGGCTGTGCGTGCTCGAGGGAGGGCGTAAGATCGCCCAAGGCCGACCTCATGCGCTGATCGACGAGCAGATCGGGTGCCAAGTGATTGAGATCTACGGTGGCAATCCGCATGAGCTGCGTGCGCTAATCAGGCCCTACGCGCAGCGCATTGAGGTAAGCGGCGAGACGCTCTTTTGTTATGCGTCCGATCCGGAGCAGGTGTGCGTGCAACTGCGCGGGCGCGCGGGTCTGCGGCTTCTGCAGCGTCCCCCAAATCTGGAGGATGTCTTTTTGGGACTGACTGGGCGTGAGATAGGGAAATGAATATAGGCAAAGGTTTTTCGGCGGGTCTGCCAGCTAACGCATGGAACTGGGCCGCGGTATGGCGCCGCAACGGTCTTGCATGGAGGAAAGTCGCGCTTGCATCGGTTCTTGGCAGCCTCGCCGAGCCTATGATCTATTTGTTTGGCCTCGGCTTTGGTTTGGGAATAATGGTAGGTAGGGTTGACGGCACCTCATACATCGCGTTTCTGACCGGCGGCATGGTTGCGACAAGCGCGATGACTTCCGCGACCTCTGAAACGATTTATGCCGCTTTCGCCCGAATGAACGCTCAGCGCACGTGGGAGGCAATCCTGCACACACAGCTCACGCTCGGCGATATTGTTCTGGGTGAGTTGGCGTGGGCAGCGACCAAAGCCGTCCTGGCTGGAACGGCAATTATGTTTGTTGCCGCAGCTCTGGGCTATGCAGCGTGGCCATCCGCCCTCTATGCACTACCAGTCGTTATCCTCACTGGTTTCGCCTTCGCGAGCTTGGCGATGGTCGTCGCGGCGCTGGCGCCCAGTTACGACTATTTCGTGTTTTACCAGACGCTCGTCCTCACACCGATGCTGTTCCTATGTGGCGCGGTTTTCCCGGTCGCCCAACTGCCCACCGCTTTTCAGCATGTAGGGCACTTCTTGCCGCTAGCACATTCGATTGAGCTGATCCGTCCGGCGATGCTCGGCCGCCCGGCCGGCAGTGTCGGCCTGCATATCAGCGCACTTTGCATGTACATAATACTGCCGTTCTTCCTGTCGACAGCGCTGCTTTGTCGACGCCTGATGCGTTGACGTCACTTTCGACCACTACAAGAACGAGCCGGCGGAGAGATAACAGCGTGGATTCTAGTGCTGGCCCCATCCGAACCTTCGCACCCGATGATAGCTGGAAGTACATACGATGACCTACCCCACACCGACGCCTGAGCCATTTGCAGTTCTTGCGATGCCAAGGACTGGCACGCACTATCTGGAAGCATTGCTCAACGAGCATCCGAACGTACTGAGCAACGGTGAGTTGCTCAATACGTATGACTCAAATTGGCCCGATAAGGATCGCCTGATACGCAGCGATCGGGAACTCCTAGAGCTTGCCTACCTGGGCTATCCCACGCGGAGCGACAAGAAGGTGACGCGTATCGGCTGTAAGATCAACGAACCTCAGTTTCACGACCGTCCGGGCTTTTTTGCTGAGCTGGCCGGTTGGCCAGACCTGAAGGTCATCCTCGTGGTTCGCAGAAACCCATTAGAATCGCTACGGTCGCTGGTGCAGGCAAGGCAAAGCGGCAAGTGGCTGAAGTTCAGCTCGGACAGCAATGCGGCTCCGCCACCGCGCGTCAGACTGTCAATCACAGAGTGCGCGGCCTACTTCGAGACCGCGGACGCTTTTCACGCTCGGGTCGCGGACTCCTTCGCGGCAACCAACATGCTTATGATTGAGTATGAGAGCCTTCTTCGCCAACCCGCCGCATGCGTGGCAGCGATTTGGGATTTCCTGGGGGTTCCAGCGCTTCAGCTTCCCGGGCGCGCGATCCTTCAGCGCCAGGAAACGCGACCACTGGACCAAACGGTACAGAATTATCATCAGTTGCGGCTGCACTTCGCAGACGGACCTTACGCGAGATTCTTTGAGGTTGGCGACGCGTGACTAGCCTTCGCACCCACTATCGACCTTCTCGATATCGACGAGGCACGAAAGAAAATCGTGTCAACCCCGGCCCGGCGCGGGCCGTGGTCTCCGAGACCCCGTACCTCATCCCGGTTTCGGACGATATCATCGGCGGCATCAGCCGCTTCGTCGGTGAGCTCAACAGCTTTGGGATACTCGTAACGGCGGACGATTTCGCTTTCAATGGCCTCTCTACGAAGACGCCGCCTGAAATCCTTCATCCCATTGCACACAAGAATGGGGCACCAATACCCATTTCCACTAAGAAACTCTCGCGGCTTGCCGAGTCACATGGGCGACCTGACAGCAGCCTTGACGAGGCTGTCCAGGACGTCGCCTCATCGGCTGCCTCTGCTGCTAACGACGACGGCCTGCTTGGTCAGGTCGGCATCGATGAAATCTGCAAGATCAGCGAAGGGATTAATGCCGATGTCTGATGTCAGCAACATGCCAAAGTTCAGCGCTCGAGCCCTTCCCGACGATCGCGCGATCGAAATCAGCGTCAACGCCTATCCGTGCCTCGCGCAGGCTGGAAAAACGGAAATCCTGGAACTCGCGGAGCGAGACTGGGGCGGCTGCGGCAAGGCCGACGAAGTCGCGAACATAATTGAGTCCCGCGACGGCGAAGTGGATCGCTTTCTGGCTATCCTGTCGACGCACCCCCGCATGGTTGGCGAGGCTCGACCGGTGGAGCATCTGCGATCCCGAGAGATGAATGTTCCAGACGACATTCTAATGGATATCGGCGCGCTTGGCTGGAGATACATCAGCCTGAGCGGCGATTACCGCTGGTATTATGTAACCTCGGGAGCCGGCAGCACCGTCCGCTACGCAGTCTTCGCCGCCGCGCCACAGCCTCAGAGTGGTTCACACGTCCTCCAAGTTACCAAAGTTTATTGCATAATCCTCGCGCGCGTCCCTGCTTTAGGCCAAATCACCGGCGGCTTGGACGTGACAGCGCACTATAGTCGTTTATCCACTCGTTAGAGGGGGAAGTTTACGTGAAGAAAATTCTGATTATGGGCCTACCCGGCGCTGGAAAGACCACACTGGCGAAACTCCTTGCGCCGCTGCTTAACGCCGTTCACTTCAACGCCGATGACGTGCGCCGTGAAATCAACAAGGACCTGGGTTTTGGCCCTGAGGATCGGCTCGAGCACGCGCGCCGTATGGGCTGGCTGTGCGATCAGGTCGTCAAGACAGGCGCCTTTGCTATCGCGGACTTCGTCTGCCCGACGCCCGCGACGAGACGCGCGTTCATGGATGACGGACCGGCCTTCGTGGTCTGGATGCGGCGCGTCCAAACCGGCCGCTTCGAGGACACCAATGCGCTCTTCGAACCGCCGGAAACTTGCGACGTCGCTGTCGGTGTAGAGGGCGCACCAGAATATTGGGCGGAACGCATCCGGCAAATGCTGCTGCCGGTCTTCGACCCACAGAAGCCTACGGCTCTCTTTCTCGGCCGCTACCAGCCGTTTCATGAGAGCCACCGTGCACTCATAGCTGAGGGCATCCGCCGCGTCGGTCAGGCCTGCATCGCCGTTCGTAATACACACGATCTGGACGACGCAAATCGCTTCGCCTTCGAGGATGTCAAGGCCCGCATTGAGGCAAGGCTGCGCGACTTCTACGGGCGTTATGTCGTGGTGCAGGCGCCGAACATCACGAAGGTTTTTCACGGCCTGGATCTGGGTTATGAGGTGGAGCAGATTGTGCTGGGCGACGCCATCCAAGCCGTCTCGCCGACCGCGGTTCAGAACCGTTTGAGCCAAGCAACTTCCTAGGAGTCCGGCAGTCAAGGCTCCCTACAGAAACAGGTGGTGCAGCAAGGTTCATGCCTTCTTGGGATTGTTGAGACGACGCGCGAGTGGACCCTACTAATCGGCGGTGGAGGCGGGCGCGACAGGGCCGGGACAAGCCGGGATATCGGCCCAGCGCTGGTCCTGCAAGTACGGCATCAGCGTTCGTGATCCCGCCAAGATGATGCAACAGCTTGGTACCGAGGTCGACCCATCTGCGATTTTTCGTTGGATGAAGCGCTTGCCCCGGAAGTCGAGGCGTGGGCCCGCCGGTATCAGGGCCATCGGTCTAGCTCCTGGCGGGTCGATGAAATGTATGCACGGGTTGGCGGTGGGAGGAAGCTAAGAATGAATGCGGCGTGCACCTTGTGCCGACCCAAAGAGTTTAGGAGCAGTCCCATGATCAGCGGGCGTGAGGGAGCTGTGCGACACGCAGACCAGATTCATTCCCAAAGGCACATCCCCGACAGTAACCTGCTTCGGTCCGTGTTGACCCATCTCGACCGCCTTGAGGCGGAGAGCATCTACATCATGCGCGAGGCGGTTGCCGAAAGCGACAACCCGGTCATGCTATATTCGATCGGCAAGGACTCGTCAGTTCTGCTGCATCTGGCGTTGAAGGCGTTTTATCCGGCGAAGCCTCCATTCCCTCTGCTTCACGTGGACACGACCTGGAAGTTTCGCGAGATGATCGCATTCCGGGACCGGAGAGCGCGCGAACTCGGGCTCGATCTGTTGGTGCACACCAATCCCGATGGACTGGCCCGCAATGTCGGTCCGATCAGCCACGGCTCCGAGGTCCATACCGACGTCATGAAGACCCAGGCGCTCAAGCAGGCGCTCGAGCGCTACGGCTTCGACGCGGCTTTCGGCGGCGCCCGCCGCGACGAGGAGAAGTCACGGGCGAAGGAACGTGTCTTCTCACTGCGTAATGCGCATCACTGCTGGGATCCCAAGCGTCAGCGCCCGGAGCCCTGGCAGCTCTATAACGGCCGCAAGCGCTGGGGTGAGAGCCTGCGCGTCTTTCCACTCTCCAACTGGACCGAACTCGACATTTGGCTCTACATCCACCGTGAGAACATCCCCATCGTGCCGCTCTACTTCGCGGCTGAGCGACCGGTCGTGGAGCGGGACGGCATGCTCATCATGGTGGATGATGACAGGCTGCCGCTCCATCCTGGCGAGCAGCCACAGCTCCGATCTGTCCGGTTCAGAACGCTCGGCTGCTATCCCCTGACCGGTGCGGTAGAGAGCACGGCAGCCACGCTCCCGGACATTATTCGCGAAACGCTCGAGGCGCGCACGTCCGAGCGAAATGGGCGCGCGATCGATAAGGACACGGCAGCGTCCATGGAACGCAAGAAGCAAGAGGGCTACTTCTGATGACGGTTCATCGCGCACCTGAGAGTTTCGAGCTGGAGGATTACCTCGCGGCCCAAGAGCGCAAGAGCTTGCTTCGCTTCATCACCTGCGGCTCCGTCGACGACGGCAAGTCCACGCTGATCGGCCGCCTGTTGTACGAGTCCAAGCGCCTGTTCGACGATCAGCTCGCCACGCTCGAGCGCGATTCACGCAAGCACGGAACCCAAGGAGGAGAGATCGACTTCTCGCTCCTGGTCGACGGGCTTGCCAGTGAGCGCGAGCAGGGGATTACGATCGATGTTGCCTACCGGTTCTTTTCGACGGATCGGCGGACCTTCATCGTCGCCGATACGCCGGGCCATGAACAATATACGAGGAACATGGCGACGGGCGCCTCGACGGCCGATGTGGCCATCCTTCTCATCGATGCACGCAAAGGGATCACGCGGCAGACCCGTCGACATGCTCTGCTCGTATCCATGCTCGGGACCCGGCACATTGCCTTGGCCATCAACAAGATGGATCTCGTGAACTGGTCGGAGGCGAAGTTCAATGAGATAGTGGCGGCGTTCCATATCTTCTCGGGCAACCTCGGCTTTGAACGCGTGACTGCGGTTCCATTGTCCGCCTTGCATGGCGACAACATCGTTAGGCCGCCACCGCAGGCCGCTTGGTATCAGGGCCCGACGCTTCTGTCTTATCTTGAGACGGTGGAGGTAGTGCCTAGGGGCGGAGCCGAGCCGTTTCGCTTGCCGGTTCAATGGGTCAACCGGCCGAACCCGGACTTTCGGGGCTTCGCGGGTCTGATAACGAGCAGCGTGATCAGGGTTGGAGAGCGGGTGCGGGTGGTGCCCTCCGGCCTTGAGTCCACCGTTGCAGGGATCGTGACATTTGACGGAAATCTGGATGAGGCAGTTGCCGGGCAGTCCGTTACGCTTATCTTGTCCGATGAAGTTGATGTCTCCCGGGGCGATATCATTGCTTCCGTTGAGCAGGCTCCGCATGTCTCCGACAGGATCGATGCCCGCCTGTTCTGGATGGCAAGAGAACATCTGAAGGAAGGCGACCAATTTCTCCTGAAGCTTGGGACGCAAACGGTTCCCGTCACAGTGATCGCGGTTCGCCAGAAGATCGATCTTGCGACACTCACACCTGTGAATGTTTCCTCCTTGGGAGCGAACGACATTGGGGACGTCATTCTCACAGCCGATTATCCAGTTGCATTCGATACCTATGCGGAGAGCCGCTGCACGGGCGGATTCATCCTCATCAATAGGGAGAGCTTCGACACGGTTGCGATTGGCCTAGTGAGTGGATTAGGCCATAGTTCTCAGGACCAGACGGAGGTCGATCAGAGCAGGGCACAGAAAACTTGGCTCAAGCCCCCCAGCGAAAGACCTTGGCGAAGTGTGCTCAAGGCAATCTCATGGCGGATCACAGGCTCACTTGACACAATGGTCGTCGCATTCTTCTTTACGCAGAATGTCCGCCTGTCGGCAGCGATCGGAGCCACGGAGGTTTTAACAAAGCTCGTACTCTACTATGGGCATGAGCGTCTCTGGGACCGGATCATGTTTGGGCTGATCCGCAGCGGTGACGGGCCACGGTAGCGACCGCGGCCTGGGCCGTCTTCCGGAGTGCGCCAGGCAAGTCCAGACCCTGTTCCCAGCATCAGCTGTCTCTTGAACAGTCGCGTGAAAGAGGCGAAATCAGTTTAAAGGACGAACAATCAGTGAACGTTTATGCCGAAGTTGGCCTCTGCATCCGCGGACCCGCCTTGTCCATGAGAGAATTCTGCGGATCGTGTTCAGTGAGATCTCTGAGGCGCTCTTTCTGACACGTTGATCTTCCCTCGCGTTGGATACTGCTGGCGAATTGCATGTTGCCGCTTCATTCGCAGCCAGAGAGCTGATCTGCAGCGCTCGAATGCAGAGCGCCGGTGGTCCGCTCTGGAAGCTTGGCAGCCGCCTCGGAAGCTCCAAAGCGAATTCCTAAGAAACAACGAGTTCGGTTGAGGCGAGCTCTGCCTTTTCCAGGACGTAGCCGAGCGACTTGGCGCGGCGGCGAAGATTGCTCAGCACCCGCTGCCGATAGCGTTCCTCGTAGTACGCCGCCCCCGGATCGGCGTAGGCCATGCCGTGACGGAGCGTGTTGTAGATCAGCACCGCGATCTTGCGCGCTGTCGCCGTGATCGCCTTGACCTTGCCGACCCGCGCGGCCAGCCGCCGGTAGAAGGCGCCCAGCGCTGTCTGGGTGCGCCCGATCGCGCCCGCGGCCAGCCGCAACAGTGCCGCGACCCGACTGCCGGAGCGGCGCGTGCGGCTCGACAGCACCTTGCCCCCAGAGATCTTGTTGTGCGGCGCGAGACCCAGCCAGGAGGTGAAGTGCTGGGCGCTCGGCCAGGCCGCGAGATCCGGGCCGCACTCGCTGACGAGCTTGAGCGCCAGGTAGGGTCCGATCCCATCGATCTGGGTCAGGTCGACCCCGAGGATCGCATGCAGGGCCGCGCGCACCGGCACGGCCGGCTCATGGGCCTGCGGCTGCGCGCGGCGGGGCGGCGGCAGCGGCACCGCCGGGGGCGGGCTGGCCGCCTTCAGGCGCTCCAGCACGGCCGCGATGCGCTCGTCGCAGGCGGCCACCTTGGTCTGGTAGACCTCATACAGTTCGAGCGCCTGGGCCAGGGCGAAGATGTGCTCCTCCCGGTCGTTGCCGACCAGCGCGGCGCGCAGGGTCGCGAGCGGGGTCTTGCAGCGCCCGTCGCGCAAGGCGGCCAGGCGGTCGGGATCACGCTCGCCTGCCACCAGGGCCCGAATGATGCGCAGCCCCGTCTGGCCGGTGATGTCGGCCACCACGTGATGGAGCTGCAGGTTCATCTGGGTCAGCGCCTTCTGCATGTGCTGGATGTGGGCAGCGGCAGCTTCCAGGAGGCGCTCACGCTGGCGCAGATAAGAGCGCAGGGTGGCGATCTCGCCTTGCGGCTGGAAGCTGGCCCGCAGGAGCCCGTACTCATGCAGGCGCTGCAACCACTGGGCGTCGCACACGTCCGTCTTGCGGCCCGGCACCTGCTTGACCTCGCGGGCATTGACGACCACCACCGCGAAGCCGCGTTGGGTGAGGATCTCGTAGAGCGGGATCCAGTAGACCCCAGTCGATTCCAGGGCCACCGTGGTGACCCTGCACTGCCCAAACCAGTCGGCGAGGCGCTGCAGGTCACCCGTGAAGGTGCCGAAGGTGCGCACCGGCTCGGGATCGCAGCGGGACGAGACGGCTGCCACATGGATCCGGGCGCCGATGTCGACGGCGGCCGCATGGGGATGGATCGGGGCAAGATCCCGCTGCAGGTGGGACGGCGATTTGCGCGGCATGGCAGGCTCCTCCTTTGTGACATCAACGGAGGGCGGGGCTGCGCGAGATCATCACATTCCTAACCGGGATCGCCTGGGCGTCACCACTCTCAAGTGCGCAGCAGCCCGTGGACCATGTTCGCCATCGGGGTTGGGACCACCACATGGGCATCGGCCGCTCCCCTCCGCAGCCGATCATAGAGCGCCCTGTTTCTCCCGCCACAGGCGGATTGAAAATTCGCGACCGTTCGCCAGCAGTATCGCGTTGGTGGCTCTCCCGCACTTTGCGTGGATGAGTCGCAGTAACGTGGCCTGATCCCGCCGATTTCTGGGGACAGAGCGGCGCATGAACCCGCTTTCGCTCATTCCCGGTTGCCGGATCCGTCACGTCACTCCTTTCGGCCAGAACGCCCTAGTTGTTGCAGTTGAGGGGCGTGCTCCCCATGGCCGCTGCCCTGCATGCCGGCATATCAGTGGCAGCGTGCACAGCTCCTCAGTCCGGCATCCGGCGGATCTCCCATCCTTCGGACGCGAGGTCCGTCTGCAGGTCCATGTGCGGCGTGTCTACTGCCACAATCAGGCTTGCTCGAAGCAAACCTTCACGGAGCCTCTCTCCCGTCTTCTCAAGCCTTATGCCCGACGCACATTAAGGCTGGACAAGGCTCAAGGCCGGATCGGCATTGCGTTGGGAGGGGAGCCCGGTGCCAGGCTCCTCGCGCATGGAGCCATACCAGCCAGTGCCTACACAATCCTGCGCCTGGTTCGGCACCAGCCGCTTCCCAGCGCCAGCCGCCGCGTATTGTCGGCGTTGATGACTGGGCGGTAAGGAAGGGGCGCACCTATGGATCCATTCTGGTCAACCTGGAACGCCGAAAGCCAATTGAGCTTTTGCCCGACCGAACCGCGTCCACCTTCTCGGCCCGGCTCCGGCGCCACCCCGATATCAGGATCATCGCTCGTGACCGCTCCAGTGAGTACGCCCGCGGCGCGGCCACGGCCACTAAGGTCATCCAGGTTGCGCATTCCAGGGATGGTGATCGGTGGCTCGACGCGATCGTGATCACTCGTTCCAGTGATCGTGATCACCGTCAGCATTGACCTGGTGGTCTGCTGAGCGGGAGTGAAGCGGTCCGTACCGCCGGCAGTTGCAGGGTGGTCTGGAAACAGGCGTCAGGTCAAGCCCGGCGCCGCAGGCTGTCGCCCTTGAGTTCAATCCGATGCGCATTGTGAATGACGCGATCCAGGATCGCATCGCCGAGCGTGGGATCGGCAATCACATCGTGCCAGTGTGACACGGGAACCTGACTGGTGATCAGCAGCGAGCCCTTGTCGTAGCGATCGTCGACGATCTCGAGAAGATCCCGGCGCTGCTCGGCGCTGAGCGGCTCCGGGCCCCAGTCATCGATGATGAGCAGATCCGTGCGCTCCAGGGCACTCATCAGCCGGGCCAGACGGCCTTCGCCGCGGGCCTGGGCCAGATCGGCAAACAGGCGCGGCGCCCGCCGGTACAGAACCGAGAAGCCGTCGCGACAGGCCTTGTGCCCAAGCGCACAGGCGAGCCAGCTCTTGCCCGTCCCGGTCGGGCCGACAATCGCCAGGTGATTGTGATCGCGCACCCACTGGCTGGTCGCCAGCGCCTGGAACAAGGCCCGGTCGAGACCGCGTGAGGTGCGGTAGTCGACATTCTCGATGGTGGCGTTCTGGCGCAGTTTGGCCGCGCTCAGGCGGCGCGCCAGACGACGGTTGTCGCGGAACGTCGCTTCCCGATCGACCAGAAGACCGAGCCAGTCGGCATGGGGCATGGCCGCCGCGTCGGGGTTGGTCTGCAACTCGATCAGCGTGTCGGCCATGGCACTCAGGCCAAGGGCGCGCAGGCGTTCGACGGTGGGATGAAGCAGCATGAGGATCTCCTGATCAGTGATAGTAGCCGGGGCCACGGATGTTGGCGTGGACGAGAACCGGCGCGTCCTGCGCCGGCTCAGAGGCCTTGGGCGTGCCGCTCTTCAGAATGGCGGCCACCGAGGTGTAGGACCGGGTGTTGATCGCCAGCGCCTGCGCGCAGGCCGCATCGACCCGCTCGGCCCCATAGCGCTTGACCAGGCCGAGAATGCCGATCGCCGAGCGGAAGCCCTGCTCGGGATGCGGCCGGGAGCGCAGGATGACGTCGATCAAGGTGGCCGCGTCGGCCCCGACCTTGCCCGCCTCGCGGCGGATGCGCTCATGCGTCCAGTCGCGGTAGCGCCGATGCGAGCTCGGCATGTGTTCGGCCACCGTGGTCGGCCGATGCGGACGATGGGAGCGCACATGCGAGGCCACGCGCTTGCCGCGCCAGAAGACTTCGATGCTGGTGGCCGTGATCCGCGCCTCGACCTCCTGGCGCACGAGGCTGTGCGGCACGCTGTAGTAATGCTTGCCGATCTCGATGTGATAGTCGAGACCGACCCGGCAGCGCTTCCACTCGGCATACTCGTAAGCTTCGGCCGGCAGCGGCAGGAGCGCCGGGCGGTCGAGCGCCTCGAACAGCTCGCGCCGGCTGCAGCCCCACCCGCGCAAGGGGCGCTCGTTCAGGTCATGCAGCAGATCGTGGATGGCCGCGTTGAGGGCCGGCAGCGAGAAGAAGCGGCGGTTGCGCAGGCGGGCCAGGATCCAGCGCCCGACCACCTGAACGCCGACCTCGACCTTGGCTTTGGATTAAGCCGTCAAATGCTGGTCATACGGGGATCACCGCCCAGACCGTATGGATCACGCACCCGTTCCATCCGCTGAGCGGGCAGAAGCTCGCCCTTGTCAGCCGAGGGTGCCACTGGGGTGAGGATAGGGTCGTCTATCGCGGTCCTGATGGCGTCTTGCGAACGATTGCGGCAGCGTGGACCGATCTCGATCCACCGGACGAGTTCCGTCGTGTTGCGGCCGGGCGGGCGGCTTTCCGTACGGTCGATCTCCTCGCGTTATGCACCCTCCTGGACAGGCTCGCGCTGCGCCCGGAGCGCGGCAAGTTGTAAGGGAGATTATGCCGCATGTGTAAATCTAATTCCGCCATGCCATGCGCCGCAACGCGAGCTTGCATCGCGCTAAAGACCTTCAGGTGTAAGGGAAGTAGCGTCAACCTGGCGTTTGACGACGGTCACGTTGTGGCATATTCTACTTTACATCTCTCGGGCGAGGTTGATCATGGCAAGGCCAAACCGCCGGGATCTCAAGAGCGCCGCACTGGCGCGCGACGGCACCCTCAATCCCCATCCCGAGGGCGTCCAGGACGCCTTGTTCACCAGCAACCCGTTCTTCGATGCGCGCGATCTCATCCAGGTGCGTTACGAGATGGTGCGTCGGCATCAGATGGACGGTCTCTCCATCAGCGAAGTCGCCGCGGCCTTCGGGGTCTCGCGCCCGACCTTCTACAAAGCCCAGAATGCCCTGGCCAGCCAGGGTCTGGCCGGTCTTATCCCGGGCCAACGGGGTCCCAAGGACGGCCACAAGCTGTCGGCCGCGGTGGTCTCCTTCGTCTCCGAGATGAAGCTTGCCAGCCCGGACCTCACCACGCTGCAATGTCTCGACGCGATCCAGGAGCGGTTTGGTCTCAAGGTCCACAAGCGCAGTTTGGAACGAGCGCTGGCGCGCAAAAAAAAACGCTCCCATCCGGCCTGATCGGCATCGGCGCCGTCGAGACCTACGAGAGATTGCGAGCCGCGGTCCTGTCGGCCGAGCCGGTCTGGGGTCTGGACCTTGGCATCCTGCGCCAGCGTGGCGTGGCAAGCTGGCTCAAGGGGCGAAGCCTTCGGTCGCCCGTGCCCGCCAGACCGGCACCAAGGTCGCCTGTCCTGGTTGTCGAGCCCGTGTCGCCCGCTGGCGAACTCACCCGCCTTCTGGCCGGGATCGTCGTTGCGCTCATGGAGGGCCCCGCCCATGCCTGATCTCAAAGTGACGGCCGATCATCTCAAGCGCGATGCCTATCTGTATGTCCGTCAATCGACCTTGCGTCAGGTGGCCGAGCATGGTGCGAGCACGCAGCGCCAATATGGCTTGCGCGGTCGCGCCATCGCCGCCGGCTGGCCGGCCGAGCGCATCCGCGTCATTGATCGGGACCTCGGCAAGTCCGGCTCCAGCGCCGCAACCCGTGATGGCTTCCAGGAACTGGTCAGTGAGGTGGCGCTCGGCAAGGCCGGGATCGTGATGGGGCTTGAAGTCTCGCGTCTGGCGCGCAACTCCGCCGATTGGCACCGGCTCATCGAGCTGTGCGCGCTGACGGCCACGCTCATTCTCGATGAGGATGGCATTTACGACCCGGCCGAATTTAATGACAGGCTCTTGCTCGGCCTGAAGGGCACGATGAGCGAAGCCGAGCTCCATATCCTCAAGGCGCGGATGCGCGGGGGTCAGCTCAACAAGGCCCGGCGCGGCGAGCTCGAAATGGCTCCGCCGGTCGGTCTGGTCTACCGGCCTGATGGCGGTCTCGACCTCGACCCCGACGCGGAGGTCCAGGGGGCCTTGCGTCTGGTGTTCGAGACCTTCGCCCGCACCGGCAGTGCCATGCGCACGGTGCGCTTCTTCCAGGAGCAGAATCTTTTGTTCCCGCGCCGGCTGCGCAAGGGGCCGAATAAGGGAGAGCTGTTGTGGGCCCCGCCGCAGCACGCCCGCATTCTGCAAGTGCTGCATAACCCGCGCTATGCCGGCGCCTTCGTGTATGGCCGGACGCGCACGCGTCATCGGCCTGAGGGAGGGGCCGCGACAATCCGGGTCCCCAGGGCCGAGTGGCAGTTCGTCATCCCGAACCTGCATCCGGGCTATATCAGCTGGGAATGCTTCGAAGCCAATCAACTCCGGCTCGCCGACAACGCGCGCGCGTTTGGCGGGGAGCGCCTGTCCGGTCCCGCCCGCGAAGGACCTGCGCTGCTGCAGGGCCGTGTGTTGTGCGGTCTGTGCGGCTCGCGCATGGGCGTCCGCTATCAGCAGGAGCATGGATGCAGCGTTCCAGTTTACATCTGCCAGGAAACCCTGGTGCGACGCGGCGGAGCGGTGTGCCAGACCATTCCGGGCAAAGTCGTCGATCCGGCCATTGGCGCGCTTCTCGTCGAATTGATGACCCCGATGACGCTGGAGGTCACCCTGGCCGTGCAGCAGGAACTTGAAGCGCGCGGCCGAGACCGACAACTTGCGTCGTCAGCACCTCGAACGCATGGCCTATGACGTGGAGTTGGCCCGTCATCGCTACATGAAAGTCGATCCCAATAACCGGCTTGTTGCCGACACCCTGGAGGCAGACTGGAACGACAAGCTGCGGCTTCACGCCGAAGCAGCCGAGGCGTATGAGCGCAAAGCTCGCGAGCAGGTCGGTGAACTCGACGCCGAGGCGCGGCGGCGCATTCTTGATCTCGCCGAGCAGTTCCCGCGCGTCTGGCATGATCCCCGGATCGACCCACGGGAGCGCAAACGTATCCTGCGTCTGCTGATTGAGGATGTGACGCTCGTCAAAGCCGATACGATCACCGCGCATGTCCGCCTCCCGGGCGGCGCCACGCGGACCCTCACCCTTGAGCGGCCCCTTCCCATCGCGCAGATCCGCAAGATCAAGCCCGAGATCGTCTCCGAGGTGGACGGATTGCTTGACGAGCACTGCGATCGCGAAGTCGCCGATATCCTCAACCGGAGAGGACGCCGCACCTGGGAGGGGAAGGCCTTCACCCTCAAGAAAGTTGCGCTGATCCGCAGCACCTATCATCTGCCGAGCCGCTATGAGCGCCTCCGCCGTCGCAATATGCTCACTACGCGCGAGGTGGCCGCACGGTTTGGCGTCTCGGAGGCGACCGTCCATCAATGGGGACGACAGGGTCTCATCCGGAAGTGCTACAGTGACCGTCTCGCCCGTGGCCTATGGGATGTTCCTTCGGACGAGACCATCCTCAAGGGCTGCGGCGGGCGAGGCGCGCGTCCAGCCCGACGGGGGCCCATCACTTCATCGAAATCCGAACAAGGTGCAGTATGAAACAACCGCTTTGTCGCGCGGCTTGTAGGGCCGGGCCGGAACAATGGCGGTGCCGTAATGGCGCGCTGCGTCGGCATAGGTGCGATTGACCATCGGCTCGTGGAAGCAGGCCTTGGTGATCCCGGCCTTGAGATTGTCGCTGACCGTCTGGCGGGTGGCGCCGCCCAGGAAGGCGAAGGTGCGCCCATGCGAGCCGATCCAGTCCGGCAGGCTCTGGGTGAAGCTGGCCTCGGCATAGGTGTAGTTCGACGCCCCGAGCACGGCGACAAAGATCTGGACCGGGCGAACCTCGCCGGTCGGCCCGTCGATCACCTCCATGGTGTGGCCGGAATAGTCGACGAACAGCCTCTCGCCGGCAACATGGACCTGGCGCAGGGTGGGTTTGAGCCGGCCCGCCCAGTCCTTGTAGTGCTCGCAGAACCAGGAATAGCTGAAGGCCTCGGGCGTGCTGTCGCAGTATTCCTCCCACAGCAGCATGAGGGTGACGCCCGGCCGGCGCAGCTCGCGATGGACCAGGGCCCAATCGGGCTGGCTGCGCTGCTCGGCGGGCAGGTCGGAGGGCGGCGGATAGAGCCGGTTCTCCAGCAGGCCATCATCATCGAGTTCGGGCGGCAGCGGCCAGGTCAGGCCGGCGCGCCGGGCGCGGTTGATGTATTTGCTGATGGTGCCCTGGGCCAGGCCCAGGCTGGCCGCGGTGGCGCGCTGGGAGAGCCCGACAGCGTGGTGCAGGCGTAAGACTTCACGGATGTGGCGCATCGACAGTCTCTCGGTGGGCATCTTGGTCCTCGGCTGGAAAGCAAAAGCCAAGATTACCGTGGGTTGCGGACTGCCGGCGGCAAGCACCACTTCACGGTCTCGGAAGACTGATCACGATCGCTGGAACGGGCGATCACGACCCTCTGGAAACCATGATCACGCCGCCCTGGAATGGATGATCACGATCATCTGGAAACCATGATCACGATCGCCTCGAACACGCAATCCAGGTCGCGGATCGTTGGCATCTGCTGTTGAATGCCCGCCAAATGTTCGAGCGCTGGCTGGCGGCAGCCCAGGTCCGGCTGCGGCGTCTGCCTCTCATCGAGCAACCGCCTGTAGCCTCAGGACGGCGAACTCGCACCTACCCTCGCACGCGGGCGGATCAGGCCGCCAGTGACGACAGTCGAGCCCGTTGGCAGGCTCTCTATGAGGAAGTCCGGCAACGACATGCCCGTGGAGAGAAGCTGTTGGCGATCAGCCGCACGAATGGCCTGGCGCGGCACGGTGAGGAGGTTTGCTCAGGCCGAAAGCTTTCCCGGGTGTGCCGTGCGACAGCCGGGACCCAGGATCCTCGATCTGTATCTCTCTGAACCGCGCCGGATTTTCCGGAGGCTAATTGGCTTGGATTCTATGCGGCCATCGGCGTGAGCTCAAGCTGGGCATAGTAGGTGGCTTCCGCCTCGGCGGGCGGAATGCTGCCGATGGACTCGAGCAGGCGCCGGTTGTTGTACCAATCGACCCATTCTAGGGTGACGAATTCGACGGCCTCAAAGGAGCGCCACGGACCACGCCGATGGATCACCTCAGTCTTGAACAGGCCGATGACGGTTTCCGCCAGAGCAGTCGTACGCGTCGCCGACACTGCCGACGGATGGCTCAATCCTCGCCTCGGCGAGGCGTTCGGTGTACTTAACCCGGAAAATTCATGGAGGGCCGATCCGCGTCATTTTCGGGAGAACCCACCCGCCATGAACCACTCTACGCTTCCACTGCCGGGCCTGTCACCTGGTGGCGGCAAATCCGTTCTAGCGCGGTTCGACGGCGGCCTGCTGTCCTCCGATGCCGGTGTTCTCGCCTTGCGCGAGGTGGAGAAGCGTTTGGGTGTCGCCGAGCGGCTCGCCGCGTGCATCGATGACCCACGCTCTCAGGATCAGGTCGTTCATCGCCTGCCTGATCTGATCCGCTTCCGCCTGCTGATGATCGCCGCTGGCTACGCGGACGGCAACGACGCCATCAGCCTGCGCTCCGACCCGATCTTCAAGATGGCGCAGGACGGTCTCCCGTCCGAGCGCGATCTCGCCTCACAGCCGACACTCTCGCGCCTGGAGAACAGGCCCGATGCTCGCTCTCGGGTGCGCATGGGTCGGGCCATGGTCGAGCTGTACTGCGCCTCGTTCCGACAGGTGCCGAAGCAGATCGTGCTCGACCTCGACGATACCTTCGATGCCGTTCACGGCGATCAGCAACTGCGCCTGTTCAATGCTCATTACGACGAATACGGCTTTCAGCCCATGGTCGTGTTCGACGGTGAGGGGCGGTTCATCACGGCCGTGCTGCGGCCGGCCAGGCGGCCCAAGGGCAGCGAGATCCGGGCTCATCTGCGCCGGCTCATCCGAGCGCTCCGAGCCCATTGGCCCACCACCCGCATCCTGATCCGGGCCGACAGCCACGATTGCGGTCCAGTGGTGATCGATTGGTGCCGCGCCAATCGCATCGACTTCATCCTCGGAGTGGCCTCAACCTCGACCCTGCGCCGGCACATCACGGGTCTGGAGGCGAGCGCCAAGGCGCGCTTTGCCGCGGCTCCCCAGAGAGGCAAGGTGCGGCGCTTCACGGAGTTCTTCGACGGTGCTGCAAGCTGGAGCCGGGTCGAGCGCATCATCGCCCGGGTTGAGGCCGGCGCGCAGGGCAGCGACACCCGCTTCATCGTCACCAATCTCACTGGCGGCAGAGCCAAAATGCTCTACGAGCGGATCTACTGTCGGCGCGGCATGGCGGAAAACCACATCAAGGCCTGGAAAGCCCACCTGGCAGCCGACCGCACGTCGTGTACCAAAGCGACGGCGAACCAGTTCCGGCTGTTCCTGCATGCCGGCGCCTATTGGCTGATGTGGGTCCTGCGCGCGAGGATGCCGAAGCGCTCGCTCTGGCGCATCGCGCAATTTGATACCTTGCGGCTGCGTCTGATCAAGATCGCCGCCCGGGTGGTTGAACGGAAGACCCAGATCCAGCTGCACTTGCCGAGCGCCTGTCCTGACCAGACGATCCTGCGCGTGGTTCTCGGCCGTCTGCCGCGCCTCGTCACCTGATCAATGGGGCACACACGCCCCTGACCCGAGCCCTGTCCCGTCCACCTGCAAACCCGCCGCTCTCATCCGCCACGCAGAACGCTTGGAGGTGGTGAGGACATGCCTGAAAGCCCATCAACGCTACCAGTAAGGCTCGCAAAGCCAACCTCAGAAGGGTCGCCGTGAATTATTGAGCCGGTCCTCATTGTCTTGAAAGGGTCTTGGTTGGCTCCAGCTTCATCAGCATGAAGCACGTGGACATGCGCAAGCTGCCGGCGGCGGCTCAAGAGGAGCGCCGGCGGCAAGTCATTGGGCTCCGGGAGCGCGGGCTGACCTACCGGGCGATCGCGGCCCAGGTTGGGCTGTCGCCAACCGGGGTCTTCGACATCTGCCAGCGGTTTGCGGCCGAGGGCGCGCAGGGGCTGGTGAGCAAGCCACGCGGGCGCAAGCCGGATGAGCAACGGCTGCTGGATGCCGCCCAGGAGGCCGAGATTCAGCGCCTGATCTGCCGGCACACCCCGGACGAACTGGACCTGCCGTTCGCCCTGTGGAGCCGGGCGGCGGTGCGTGCGGTGATCTGGCAGCGCTGTGGGATTGCGCTGGCCGTGCGAACCGTGGGCAAGTATCTGGCGCGCTGGGGCTTCACCGCGCAGAAGCCGCTCCGGCGGGCGTACGAGCAGAACCCGGCCGCGGTGCGGCACTGGCTGCGGCGGGAGTACCCGGCCATCGTCGCGGCGGCCCGGCAGGCGCGGGGCACCATCTTCTGGGGTGACGAAACCGGTCTGCGCGCCGACGACGTGCGCGGCCGCGGCTATGCGCCCCGGGGCCGGACGCCGGTGATCCGGGTCTGCCATCGGCGCGCCGGGCTGAGCCTGATCGCGGCGGTGAGCAATCGCGGCGCCTTGCGCTGGATGATTGTCGACGCGGCGGTGAATGCCGCAATCTTGATCCGTTTCCTGCAACGCCTGATCCGCGAGGCAAAGCGCAAGGTGTTCCTGATCCTGGACCGGCTGCGGGTGCATCGCGCCGCCCGGGTCCGCGACTGGCTTACCGCGCATCGGGCGAAGATCGAGGTCTTCTACCTGCCGGCTTACAGCCCGGAGCTGAACCCGGAGGAGTGCCTGAACGCCGACCTGAAGCAGGTTGTCACCCGCCAGGCGCCCGCGCGCAGCAAACAGCAGCTCAAGCGGGCAACGGTCAGCCATATGCGTCGCCTCTCGAAATCGCCCCGGCGCGTCCGAAGCTATTTCAGCCACAAACCCGTCCGCTACGCCGCATGCTCAAGACAATGAGGACCGGATCAATAATCGGGTTAAATGACACGTATTGGACGGATTCAAACGGTCGTCGCAACACCCTGAAGGAGGAGGTTGCGATGAGCATTCGAAAGCGGCGGTCGGATCGGTCTGGGCGAGCCCCTCTCCCGTCACCAGGCCGGCCCCCTGTGGCGGGACGCGATGAAGGGCGTCGGTTTTGGCTTGCGATCGCAGCTGGAATGAGCAGCGAGGATGCTGCGGTCGAAGCCGGTGTGTCACAACCTGTCGGATACAGATGGTTCCGAAAGGCAGGTGGCATGCCCCCGGCGATATTCAGATCCTCGGCCAAGCCCCTTTCCGGGCGATACCTGTCGCTGCTGGAGCGAGAGGAGATTGCGCTTCTTCGGGTCCAGGGCCGTTCCATGCAGGAGATCGGGCGCCGGCTCGGTCGTCCCGCCTCGACGATCTCCCGTGAGCTACGGCGCAACGCAGCCACCCGCAGCGGCGGACTGGAGTACCGTGCCACGACCGCCCAGTGGCATGCCGAGCGATCAGCCCGGCGCCCGAAGCCGACGAAGCTTGCCCTCAACGCGACCTTGCGCACTTATGTCGAGGAGAGACTGGCCGGTGTTGTCGTTGCTCCAAGCGGTGTTTCCGTTCCCGGTCCTACTGTCGCCTGGAAGAGCCGCCGGCATGGCAAGCGACAGGATCGGCGGTGGGCCAGAGCCTGGAGCCCGGAGCAGATTGCCCGACGCCTGCCGATCGACTTTCCGGATGACGAGACTATGCGCATCAGCCACGAAGCGATCTATCAGGCCCTCTTCGTCCAAGGCAAAGGAGCGCTGCGCCGCGAACTCACGGCCTGCTTGCGAACCGGGCGGGTATTGCGGGTGCCGCGGGCACGCGTCCGCCGGCGCGGCAAGAGTTTTGTCTCACCCGAGATCATGATCAGCCAGCGTCCTGCCGAAGCGGCCGATCGGGCGGTACCAGGTCATTGGGAAGGAGACCTTATCCTGGGCCTTGGCAGCTCGGCGATCGGCACTCTGGTCGAGCGCACAACCCGCTTCACGATGCTGCTTCATCTTCCCCGTTTGGCAGGCCACGGTGATTGGCCGCGCATCAAGAACGGGCCTGCGCTGGCTGGGCATGGGGCCGAGGCTGTACGCGACGCGATCACGCGCACAATCATCACCTTACCCGAAGAGCTGCGCCGATCACTGACCTGGGATCAAGGCGCCGAGATGGCTCAGCATGCCCGTCTCAAGATCGATGCGGGCGTCCAGGTCTACTTTTGCGATCCGCAAAGCCCATGGCAGCGTGGTACCAACGAGAACACGAACGGGCTGCTGCGTCAGTACTTCCCGAAAGGCACTGATCTGAGCGCGCACAGCGCCGAGGAGATTGCGGCTGTCGCGGCCGCCCTCAACTCAAGGCCAAGAAAGACGTTGGGCTGGAAAACCCCTGCAGAGGCGCTTGACGAATGGCTGCGGGAGATCAACAGAATCCATGTTGCGACGACCGTTTGAATCCGTCTTGACCCCCTCTATCGCTGTGGTGAATGAGGTTGGCTTGCCGGAGAGGTCGCCGCTCGTGGAGAGCCTGCTCCAGGGCATCGAGCACGAACGCGGCCCGGGCTGAGCGCGACACGCGCCAGCCCACGATCTTGCGAGCGAAGGCGTCGATCACGAAGGCGACATAGACAAAGCCCGACCAGGTCGCCACATAGGTGAAGTCGCTCACCCACAAGGCGTTTGGCCGCGGCGCCGTGAACTGCCGGTTGACCCGGTCGCGCGGGCACGGCACGCCAGCGTCGCTGACGGTCGTCCTGACGCTCTTGCCGCGCACCACACCCTTCAGGCCCATCTGCCGCATCAGCCGGGCGACCGTGCAGCGCGCAACATCAATGCCCTCACGCTGCAGCTGGCGCCAGATCTTGCGGACGCCATAGACCCCGAAGTTGGCCGCGAAGACCCGGCGGATCTCCTGGCTGAGTTCAGCATGCCGGCGTTCTCGTGCAGACCCTCGATCGGGATTGGCCTTGCGAGCGGCATGTTCGTAGTAGGTTGACGGGGCGATCGGCAGCACATGGCAGATCGGCTCGACCCCGTAGACCTCACGATGCTCGTCGATGAAGGCCTTCATGGCTTGAAGCGGCGGTCGAGCTCCGCCTGGGCAGAATAGGCGCTGGCCTTGCGCAGGATCTCGTTGGCCTGGCGCAGTTCGCGCACCTCCCGCTCAAGGGCCTTGATCTTCTCCTGCTCCTGGCTCGTCGGCCCGGGGCGAAGGCCCTGGTCGCACCCGGCCTGCCGCACCCAGTGGCGCAGCGTCTCGCGCGAGCAGCCGATCTTGGCCGCAATCGACAGGATCGCCTCATACTGGGAGGCGTACTCGTCGCGGTGCTCGAAAACCATCCGGACCGCCCGCTCGCGGACCTCTGGTGAATACGGGGGTGTTCGCTTCGTCATGGCTCCATCCTGTCAGGAGTTGGAGCCTCCGGGAATCCCGGGACGGTTCACCCAGCCGAAGGCTCGGCGGTGGTGAAGTCATGCCTGAAATCCGGTCGGAACCACCAGCAAGGCTCGCACAGCAGACATTAAAAGGGGCGCCGTGAATTAACCGGGCTAATTGCAAGCGCCGGCAGGACCAGACTCTGCCTTTAGGGTGTGGGTGAGTATGATTGGCGCTCACCCGCGGCAGCGGCGCGAGGGCTGTAGAAATTGGAGTGGCGCAGTCTCCAGCATGCTTAGGATATGGGGTTAAGCAGCAACGTCAATCATCTCCTGGCTCGATGAGATTTTGGGAAGCGTCTTCCAGCCATCGACCTTGCGCATCGTGATCTGGCCGGACGCCAGCAGCGCCCAGAACAGCATGGCCGCGGTCGCCGCTGAAGGCAGCACCGTCTGGGTCTTGATCCGCCGCTTGAACTCCTCATGCAGCCGCTCGATCGCATTGGTGGTTCGGGCCGACTTCCACTGCGAGGGCGGCAGCTTTGTGAACGCAAACAGTGCCTCGCCGGCCTCCTCCAGGCTGTCGGCCACCGCCGGATGCCGCAGCTGCCATTTGCGAACAAAGGCTTTGCGCCGCTCCTTCATCTCCTCGGCCGTGGCGGCATAGATCATATCCGTGTAATCGGCCGTGATCTCCTCATGCAGCCGCTTGGGCGCATGGGCGAGCAGATTGCGGTGCTTATGCACCGTGCAGCGCTGCAGCGGGACCCCCTCCCACACCGCCGCGAGCGCCTGCTCCAGGCCCGGCGCGCCATCCACAATGACAAAGGCCGGCCGGCGCAGCTGGCGTGCCACGAGGTCGTCGAGCACCGCACGCCAGGCGGCCGTGGTCTCCCCGCCCATGTTCTTGACCGCCAGCAGCACCTTCTGGCCATCCTCGCGCACCCCGATCACCACCAGCAGCGAAATCGAGGTCGCCTTCCTGTCGAGCCGGACCCGCACCACCGTGCCGTCAAGGATCAGCCGGACGATCGGCTCGTCGGCGAGCGAGCGCTGGTTCCAGGCTTGCCAGTCGGTCTGCACCTTGCGCCAGACCCGGCTGACCGTGTCCTTGCCGATGGCTCCGCCGAACAGGGCGGCTAAGGCCCGGCGGACCCGCCGGGTGTTGGTGCCGGCCAGATACGCTGAGGCAATCAGCGCATCGGCGGCCTTGGTGCGCCGCTGATAAGCCCGAAGGGTTGCGCTTCTCCACTCAGTGGTGCGGCCATCCTCGGTACGCAAGCGCGCTCGCGGCACCGAAATCTCTGTCTGGCCAAAGGTGCCGGTCAGGCTGCGGCAGCGGCTGCCATGGCGATAGCCGTGAGTGGAGGCGGGTGGTGCGGGACGCTCCTTGCGGCCATAGCGCGGCCGGCCCAGAGCCGCCTCGAGTTCCGCCTGAATGAGGGCTTCGATCCAGCCCCGCACCCGCTCGCGCACGCCGGTCTCGATCGGGTCGATCCAATCGTCGAAAAGCCGGGCTTGCGGCTGGCCGGCAGGATGCGCAGCATCTGTCTTGCTGATAAGGTCCGTCATGGCGTGGTCTCCCACGGGACCGGAGCGCTCCAACGCCCGAATCCCGCTGTGTGGG
The DNA here is from genome assembly GCF_034627025.1 of Microvirga lotononidis. NCBI lineage: Bacteria > Pseudomonadati > Pseudomonadota > Alphaproteobacteria > Hyphomicrobiales > Methylobacteriaceae > Microvirga > Microvirga lotononidis. The sequence continues at coordinate 1,002,910 of NZ_CP141049.1, forward strand.
TTGCAGCACCCGGAGACTACGCCACCCTCAAAAGTCTACCACCTCCCGGACGGCACCTCACCCGCAGTAATCTCGCGAGTAACACGACAGGGATTGCCAGCCGCGAATACTCCAGCTGGGACGTCACGAGTGACAACACTACCAGCACCGATCACTGTCCCTGATCCGATGCTCACACCGGGCAGGATTAATGCACCCGCTCCCACCCATACCTCCGATCCGATCTCAATTGGTTTGCCATACTGCTGTTTCCGGCGCAGGGCTGGATCGAGTGGGTGCATGGGTGTCAAGATCTGAACGGCTGGCCCGAAAAGCGTGTAATCTCCGATACGAACCCGGCAGACATCGAGGATAATACAGTTGAAGTTAAAGAATATCCCCTCGCCTAGCTCAATGTTCGAGCCGTAGTCACAGTAGAATGGCGGCTGTATCCACACCGTGTCACCACCCTTTGCAAAGATTTGCTTGCACAGGTCTCGGCGTAGGTGTTCCTCCACATCACGAGAAGCGTTGAACTTCTGGCATAAATCTCTGGCCCTGTATCGTTCTGCAACAAGATCCGGATCGAGAGCATCGTAAAGCTCCCCCGCCAGCATTTTTTCACGTTCGGTGTACATCTGCATCCTCCTGATCCTCAAATCTGTATCATCGGCTCATGTTCATCTGCGACGGTCAGCTTGAATCGTGAGCCGGGTTGCTAACGTGTAAAGCGTCGACTGCGTATCTTCGCTTTCCTCCCGTCAATGATGATCGAATACCCGAATCCGATCGGTTTCCTCGATCAGGACCACTCTGTAATCCAATGGTGTCTGAATGCATCCGAGCTAGAACACACTCGCTGCCTGTTGTCTGCATCGTGCCATTTTCCATGCCATCCACCTCAACCCGACCTGGGACGATTAGGGTAGCGCTGATCAGCGGGAAACGATACCTTTGAAAGGACTCTTCTGTTTGCTTCGCAGTGTTCGCACGATCAGATGCACGGTGGCGGTGATAATAATCGTCCCGCCTGCGATCGTGACGGACGCGTGATAGCGGCCGTCATGGATGAGCGCTTCAGTCGTATCAAGCACTCCAACAAGTTCCCGAGCGGGTCGATTCAATACTGCCTTGCACCTGCGTGGGTTAAACTCAGCGACATCGTCTGTATCACCTTCTAAGCTACCGAGGCCAATTGCAATGCCTTCGTCGATTGCCTGTTCGTTTTCCAGCCGGACACCTCCATTCCGTTGGGTGCCGAAGTGCTGCTGCGTACCTTGCTAGTGCAGGAGTTCGGTACCGAAGTTGATGGTTCGCGGGTCTCACTCGCAAGTCACCATCAGGCGCACGCTGCGAGTGCGTTTGCGATGTCGGGGTTCGAGCAAAGACTGATTCTTGCGATCGATGAGAGTGGTGATTTCCTCTCCGGCCGCTTGGCGCTAGGTTCTGGAACCGAAGTTACGAAGTTTGAGACCTTTCCAGAGAAGAATTCTCTGGAGCTGTTTTACCTCGAGACGATCCGGTATCTGGGATCCGACATGTTCGACGAATGAAAGGTCATGGAGCTCGCGCCCTATGGACATCCCGCTTCTTCACTCGCTCTTTGAGCAGTGCAGAAAGCACTGGAGCGGATTGTGGTTCACGTACCCCGGCACTATCGCGAGGCAACCGGTATGAAGCAGTTGTGCTTGGCCGGAGGGGTTGCCAACAACTGCACCATGAACGGTAATGAGACCTGTGTGCGGGTGGGCTCGACCCTTGGCTGTTGGAGTGATTCAATAGGGCCGCTTAACATGACGGGAGCGGTCCCATGGCACGCCGTCAGATTGGACAGGAAGTCTTCGCGTTTGGCGCCGATCGGACACCCCATCGCGGTTCCCTGGACCGGCTGTCGGAGATGATCGATTGGTCCTCGTTGGATCGGCAGCTGGTCAACATCTACGCCTCGGCCAAAGGTGAACCTGCCTGGCCACCGCTGGCCCTGTTTTGCGCTCCGCTGCGGGCCATCTGGTACGATCTGTCGGATGTGAAGCTGGCTGAGGCGCTGGAAGACCGCGCCTCATTCCGGCGCTTCTGCGGCTTCGCCGCCCATGAGCCCACCCCTGAGCGCATCGCCTTCGTGCGGTTCCGGCGCGAGTTGGCGCGGCGCAGTCTCGACAAGGCGCTGTTCGACGAGGTGACGCGTCAGCTCAAAGACCAAGCGATCACCATCAAGATAGGCACGCTGATCGATGCGACGGTGATTGCCTCGGCCAGTGATCGGGATGAGGAGGCGGCCTGGGCCGGGCACAAGCGGCGCAGGGCCATTCACGGCTTCAAAGCGCATGTGGCGGCGGATGCTGATACGGCTCTCGTCGAGGAATTGACCGTTACACCCGGCAACATCCATGACGGGCGGGCTGGCGGCGGGGCGTTGCCGGAGAACCCTAGTGATGTTTACGCCGATAGTGCCTACCGCGGGTCGATGTTTGCCTCTGCGGTGCAGGCCAAAGGCGGGCGCCCACATGTGGTCCAGACAGGAGTACGGGGTCGGCCAGCTGGAAGCGCCTTGCAGAAATTGCGGGCGTGGAACTATCACGTCCAGCACGTGCGATGCCGGATCGAGGGCACTGTTGCGGTAACCTCGGCAGTATAATCCAGAGCGGCCAATCGAGGAGCCGCCCTGTTGTCTTTGTTCAAGCGCCGCCGTTTCCCAGTCGAGATCGTCCTGCTGTGCGTGCGCTGGTACTGCAAGTACGGGATCAGCTATCGCGATCTGGCAGAAATGATGTCCGAGCGCGGTGTCAGCGTTAATCCAAGCACGATCTTTCGCTGGGTTCAACGCTATGCCCCGGAGATTGAGAAGCGGGTGCGACCAAACCAGGGACCTCGCTCAGGCTCATGGCGGGTGGACGAGACCTATGTGCGCGTGGGGGGCGCTGGCGATACTTGTTTCGAGCGGTCGACAAACACGGTCGTCTGATTGCCTCCATGCTGTCCGGCCGGCGTGATACTGGAGCCGCTTATCGCTTCTTACGCAAAGCTCTGAGGATAGTGAGCAACTATCCTCCCTCCTCCATCACGACCGACAAACTGGCATCCTATCCGAACGCCATTCGACGCTTGCAGGACGAAGGGCTGCTGTCGCAGGACGTCGAACATCGCACCTCGAAATACCTCAACAACATCATCGAGGCCGATCATGGCGCGCTCAAGCGCGTCATCCGGCCGACGCGCGGCTTCCAGACGATGAGAACCGCCGCCGTGACCCTGATGGGCTTCGAAACCATGCGCATGATCCGCCGCGGTCATTACAACAAGCGGGGATGTCGAGCGACAGGCGAAGTCCGTCTCATCAATCAGCTCTTCGGTCTTGCTGCCTGAGCGGCCCGTTAAACCGGGTCCGTTATGCCGTTTTCAAGTTACTGCAACGGTGCCAAGTCGCTCACCCATAAGGCGTTCGGCCGCGCCGCCGTGAACTGCCGGTTGACCCGGTCGCGCGGGCAAGGGGCAGCGGCGTCGCTGACGGTGGTCCTACGGCAGATCGGCTGACCCCGTAGACCTCACGATGCTCGTCGATGAAGGCCTTCATGGCTTGAAGCGGCGGTCGAGCTCCGCCTGGGCAAAATAGGCGCTGGCCTTGCGCAGGATCTCGTTGGCCTGGCGCAGTTCGCGTACCTCCCGCTCAAGGGCCTTGATCTTCTCCTGCTCCTGGCTCGTCGGCCCGGGGCGAAGGCCCTGGTCGCACCCGGCCTGCCGCACCCAGTGGCGCAGCGTCTCGCGCGAGCAGCCGATCTTGGCCGCAATCGACAGGATCGCCTCATACTGCGAGGCGTACTCGTCGCGGTGTTCGAAAACCATCCGGACCGCCCGCTCGCGGACCTCTGGTGAATACGGGGGTGTTCGCTTCGTCATGGCTCCATCCTGTCAGGTGTTGGAGCCTCCGGGAATCCCGGGACGGTTCACTGGGCCTCGGCCCGATCCAGGGCAGCGGCCGCCTGCAGCCGGGCCGTCTGCGTCTGCTCCCAGGCCTCCAACTCGGCCGGCGCCACTGCCTCGAAGAACGCAGCAATCACCCGCGCATCGATCGGATCCGCCGGCAGGTGCTGGCAGACCGGCGCATTCTGGCTGCGGTGCAGGGCGTTGCAGATGTAGCGGGTGCCGCCCTTGTACTGGACCTGGAGCTTATGACCGCACGCCCCACACCACACCATCCCCTGCAGGAGAGCCGGCCCGTTGCGCGGGGCACCGCGGGTGGTCTTGCGGGTGTATTCGGCATAGTTGTCGTGCAGCATGGCCTGGATCCGCTCGAAGCCGTGCCAGTCAATGTAGGCCGGATAGCGATCCTTCACCACGATTGTCCACTCGGCCATCGGCACCGCCGTCGTCTGGCAGCGCCCGCCTGGTGGTCGGCTGGTGCGCGTGCGCCCGTAGACGAAGGCCCCTGCGTATGCCGGGTTGGTCAAGATCGAATACAGGGCATCGGCGGTCGGCACGCGCCAGCTCACCTCATCCGGGACGGTTCGCCGCGGCAGGCTGAGCCCCCGGGCCTGGAAGACCCGCACGGCCTTGGCAATGGATCCGCATTCCAGAAAGGTGGCGAACACCAGACCGATCCGGCCCTGCACTTCGAGATCCGGATCCTTGGTCACTGTGCCGGTGGCGTCGCGCGTCAAGCCTGTCGGGAGCAGCAACGCCAACTCGCCGCGCTGGGCCTTGCTCAACAGGCCCGCCGTGAGACGGCCGCGCAACGTGTGCAATTCGACTTCCGAGATCGTTCCCTTGAGGCCCAGCAGCAGGCGCCCATTGGGCGAGCCCGGGTCATAGATGCCGTCCCGATCGGCGATGAGACAGCCGCGATAGCCGCACAGATCCAACAGCGGATACCAGTCGGAGCAGTTGCGGGCCAGCCGGGTGACATCGTAGGACAGCACGAGGCCGACTTCCCCCAAGGGGACCCGGGCGATCAGGTCCTTGAAGCCGACGCGGTGATCGGCCGACGCGCCGCTCAGGCCGAGATCCTGGTCGATGATGTCAATGTCGCGGTCGCTCCAACCGAGATCACCGGCGCGCTGGCGCAGCGCATACTGCAGGTGCAGACTTTCCTGATGGGTCAGCACCTGCTGCGGACTGGACTGGCGGATGTAGATCACTGCCTTGCGGCTGAGATGCCGCGGGGTGACGAGTTCGGACATCATGGCTCATCTCCGACAGGAGGACGACGAGGTCATTGAGGATGCCGCGGCGGCGGTCGGCACAGAGGCTGAGCCAGACGCGGTGGGGCTCGACGGGCATGGCGTTTCACCCTCGGTTGCGAGGCGAATCAGATCGCGGATCGCCTCGAGGGTGAGTTTGGTCACCGGTTGACGGCATGACGGTGGGCTCAGGTTTGTGGCTGCGACGGGGATCCGCAAGACGGCGTCGTCGCCATAAGCCACGCGCACGTGGCTCCCGATGCACAGGGAACGTGGGATGGAGACTACGACAAAGCGGCGTCCCCACAGCGGGTGGCCGGGATCCGTGACCATGACCTGCTCCGGGTTGCCGGAGCTATCTGGAGACGGTCGCAGGGTATCAAGATATGGGCTCGTACAGGCCGTCCGCGTCGCCGATCAAGGTGTCGGACAGCCCGCACAGGTCGATCAGCCGGTACCAGTCGGCATTGTTGCGTGCCAGGCGCGACACTTCCAGCCCCAGCACGATCCCTGCATGTCCCATCGCCACTTCGGTCACCAGGTGCTGGAAACCGTCGCGGTCCTGCGACTGCGCGCCGGAGAGTCCCAGGTCGCTATCGATGACATGGACACGTTCGATGGGCTAGCCCAGCGCCACGGCGCGATCACGCAAGGCATATTGCCGCTTGGTGCTCTCGGTGTTCTCGAACACCTGACGAAGAGAGGACTGACGCACGTAGAGGAACGCATCACGCCGCAGATGGTCGGCGTCAACCTTCATGGCAATATCAGTAGACATGATTGCCTCGCGTCTCTGCTGCCAGCACCATGTTGGCGAGCATGTGCACGAGCTGGCGATCGTGCACGGCCGCTGAAGCCGTGGGCGGTGGTTCCGGCCGCCGATGGGGCGGCGGGGAAGGCTGAGGAGCCGCGATCAGCACCGCCAGCCCTTGCCAAAAGCCATGAAAAACGATGGCGCCCATGTCCTTGACGCAGGCCTGACCGCACAGGACGGCGGCGCGCAGCGTCTCATAGCAATCCTTGCAGCCGTGCGGCAGTGTCGGGATGCGCGCATGGGTCTCACCGTTTTTTTACGGGCGATCGCGCGTTCGATGCTGCGGGGATGGACACTGATACCGAGTGTCGAATGCAGCAGTTGCGCCAGGGACCGTGCCTGCAACGGGGCCCCCGCTTGCTGGTTCTGCTCGATGAGCTGCATAACCTCGGCGGTGAGCTTGTGGGCCGACTTCGGCCCCCGGGGCCGCGGCAGCAGGCCGGTGATGCCCTCGCGTTCGAACGCGGCCTCGGCCTGATAGTAGGTTGGGCGCGACAGACCGAAAAGCGCGGCGGCTTCGGCCTTGGTGACGCCGCCCTCCTGGACGTGACGCAGCATCTCGTACTTTACCTGCACGAGATCGAGAGGATCGAAGAAGCTGGACTCCCGAAACCAGAGTGCGCGGACGGCTTCGGGACGAGGGTTGAGGGCTCCGAGCTTTCAAGCGACATTCGGAACTAGACCCCTGGCGACAGATAGAACTAGACCCTCCGCATTAAGCTGATCCCTTCGGATCGGATATGGCAGCAGCCTTCAACAGACCGCTGCGACGTTTCTCCCGCAAACGATAGCTGTCGCCCCGGATCATGAGCACGTGGCTATGGTGAAGCAGGCGGTCCAAAATCGCCGTCGCCACAACCGCGTCCCCAAAAACCGATCCCCATTCGCCCACAGCGCGGTTGGACGTCACCAGCATCGCCCCCCGTTCATAGCGCCGAGAACAACGACCACCAAACTGATGAGTTGGATCCCCGTTCGGTCGAACGGGTTCGGATTACAGCCTCACACCATCCCCTGTTTGGCCAACTGGTCCGCGTGATACGGCGCAAGCGCCACAACGGTGAACCGCACTTGGTTATTGAAGGCTCGGATGGCGGGCGGCAGGTTCTACCGGCTCGCCACGTGGAGGCAGCGGCTCCGCTGCCCAGGGTGGCCGCTCCGGCTCTCACCTTCACCCCCGGCAGTCTCCGGGCGCTGGCCAGCCTGGTCGCTGGTTTACGCAATGCGCCGTTTCCTGCTCCCGAGGCCCGCCATGCGCCTGCACCGTCAGACCCCACCCCTCCAGGTGTGGAGCACCCTCCAGCCCGAGATCCGCCAGCTCATGGTCGCCCTCTGGACCGACCTCGTGCAGCGCCAGCTTCGCCTCGCCCCGGGACACGCGCACGCGCAAGGAAAGCCGTGCCATGACTGCGATCTTCCCCAAAATCGAACCCCGTCACCTGACGCGACGCGCCATCGTCTACATTCGCCAGTCGACGCCGCGGCAGGTCCAGAACAACCAGGAGAGCACCCGCCGGCAGTATCAGCTGGCCGAGCGAGCGTGCCAGATGGGCTGGGCCGCACCCCAGGTCGAAGTCATTGACGAGGACCTGGGACAGTCTGGCGCCAGCAGCCACCTGCGGACGGGCTTTCAACGCCTGGTCGCTGCAATCGGCCTGGGAGAGGTCGGCATCATTCTGGTGACGGAGGTCTCTCGCCTGTCGCGCCGCAACAGTGACTGGCATCGCGTGATCGAATTGTGTGCCGTCTTCCGCACCTTGATTGCGGACGAGGACGGCGTGTACTGCCCGCAGGATCCAAATGACAGACTGCTGTTGGGCGTCAAAGGCACCCTATTTGCCGCGGAATTGCATATCCTGCATGCCAGGATGCGCGGCAATCTGCTCAACAAGGCCCGGCGCGGCGAGCTGGCCCTGCGCCTGCCGGTCGGCTATCGGCGGCTGGGGGACGGCACCGTCGTGCTCGATCCCGACGACGAGGTCCGGGCCGTGCTGATCCGGATCTTCGAGCGCTTCGCCCTGCTGCGCAACGGGCGCGCGGTTCAGCGCTACTTGGCGGATCACGGCCTCAAAATGCCGCGGTTGATCCAGCAGGGCGCCGAGGCTGGCCGCATCGTCTGGGTCCGGCCCACCTACCAGATGATCCAGCAGGTTTTGACCAGCCCAGTTTACGCCGGAGTCTTCGTCTACGGGCGCCGCAAGCAGGAGATCAGCCCCGGGGATCCTCCTGTCGTGACCACCCGACGCTGCCCCGTGGATGAGTGGGATATCGTCATCCCAGGCGTCTATCCGGCCTATCTCAGCTATGATCAGTACCTGCTGAACCGGCGCTCCCTGCAGGACAACCTCTACAACTTCGCTGCCAAACGGCACGGCGCCCCGCGCGAGGGACGCGCTCTGCTGCAAGGCCTCGTGATCTGCGGGCGCTGTGGCCGGCGCATGAGCGTCAGCCATGGCAGCGATCGTCTGCGCTATGAGTGCCGGCGGGCGCAGATTGATTACGGCGCCCCGCTGTGTCAGGCCTTCCCGATCTCGCATCTCGATCGGGCGGCGGGAGAGGCTTTCCTGGAGGCGGTCAAGCCGGCAGCCCTTGCGACGACCTTGGAGGCGCTCGCCGTGCTCGAACACGAGCGTCAGGCTCTCGACCGGCAGTGGCAGCTCAGGCTTGAACGCGCCCGCTACGATGTCCAGCGCGCTCAGCGACAATACGATGCGATCGAGCCCGAGAACCGCTTGGTCGCCCGAACGCTCGAGACACGGTGGAATGCGGCCTTGGAAACGCTCGAGCAGCTGGAGCAGGACTACGCCGTCATCCGGCGGACGGAACTGCTGCCTCTGGATGGGGCCGAGCAACAAGCCGTTCGGCATCTGGCCGGAGATCTGCCAGGCCTCTGGCATGCCGGCACGACCACTGCTGTGGACCGCAAGCGCTTGCTGCGCCTGGTCATGTCAGAGGTTGTCGTCTCTGTTGATCCCCAGCACCGCCGGGCGGAGGTCGTCATTGTGTGGAGCGGTGGAGCGACAAGCCGGCACGAGGTGCACTGTCCGCCAGTGGGGTGGCATGCTTGCACTGAGCCCGAGGTGCTCGCGCGTCTGCGCGTTCTGGCAGAGAAATACCCTGACCATCAGATCGCAATGTGGCTGAACACTGAAGGATTCCGCACGCGGACTGGCAAGTTCTGGACCTATGCCCGGGTTCACTCGATGCGCAAGCAGCATGGCATTCCCACGTTGTGTCCCCTGCAAACGCAAGGGGCTGTCCAGCGTGCGGATGGATTGATGCCGGCCAGGACGGCCGCGCAGCGGCTTGGCGTCTCGCCCTCCTTGCTGCATGTGTGGGTACGTCACGGCGTCTTGGACTTCGATCAACATCAGACGGCATCGCGGGTCTGGGTTCGCTTGAATGAAGACGATCTGGCTCGCCTCGATGGCACGAGCCCGATCGGTTATCGCCTGCCGCGCTTTGCCCAAGTGATGGCGGATGAGCATTTGTCGCGGGATGCGCTTTGGGCGAAGGTTCGCGACAGAGACTATCAAGCCTTCCGGGTGCCGCATGGCCAAGTTTGGGAGTGGCACCTACGACGCTTACCCGGGCCGGCGGTTTGACGTGACCAGAAGAGGAAGCATCATTATGAATGACGATCTTTGACAAGCTGGAAGAACAGGTGCGCTGCATCCGGTTCAAACGGCAGATACCCAAGTTCGTCGACAATCAGCAGCTTCGGTTTGGTATAGTGCATCAGCCGCTCCTCAAGCCGCCCCTCGGTATGAGCCTTGGCCAGCTGCGCCACCAGCGCGGGCGCAGGCACAAACAAGACCGTGTAGCCGGCCACGATCGCCTCCCGGCCGAGGGCCACGGCAAGATGCGTCTTGCCGACCCCGGGCGGTCCCAAGAGCAGAACAGCCTCGCCATTGGCAATGAACCGGCCCGTGGCCAACTCCCGGATCTGGCCCTTGTCGATGGAGGGCTGGGCCGCAAAGTCGAAGCCTGCCAGATCACGCACAAACGGAAATCGCGCCAAGCCAATGCTCATCTCGATCCGCCGCTCGTCCTTGCGCGCGATCTCCCGTTCGCAGAACAGTCCCAGGGCTTCCCGGATCGTCAACTCCCGCCGCCCCGCCTCGTCCACCAGGCTGTCGAGCTGGTCGCGGATGGCCGTCAGCTTGAGCCGGGTGAGCATCGCCACCAGATGATCGTGCGAGACCTCCATCAGAAGCCTCCCCCGGCTACGGCTTCGTATTCAGCCAGGGGCCGCAGCAACATCCCCGCGGCAGGCTCGGCGCGAACCACCTTGCCGCCAAAGCCGGCAACCCCCTCAAAGTGCGCCGGATCGACCAGGCGCTGCCGGCGTCCCGCTGGCCGGACATGTACCGCCACCTCCTGGCCGGCATGACAGATGCGCACGGTCCTGTCCGAGATCACCACCCGGACGGTCGCTCCAATCAACCGCCAGGGCACCGAATAGGCATTGCCATCCACCTCGATGGCACAGTCGGCATGGACCTTGCGCGTGACCTCCCGCAGAACCTGGAAGGATGGAATTCCATCCAGCGGCTTGAGGGCTTGGGCTTCCTGGCGGGCAAAGCGCTCGGCCGGCACCTCCCCGGTGGTGCCGTGCACCCGCTGATCAGCCACCTCGCGCTCCCACTGCGCGAGATGAGCCTCAAGGGCGGCGAAACTCTCAAAGGCACGTCCGGCGACCGCGTTCTTCTTCACATAGCCAACGCCGCGTTCGTCCTTGCCCTTGGTGCGGGCCCGGTACGGAAAGCAGGCCTGCGGCCGGAAGCCCCAATGCCGGGCAAAGGCGCGCAGGCGGGCATTGAACTCCACTTCCCGCGTTTGGACGTCATGGTGCTGGACCAGGCCACGGTCATTGTCGAACAGGACCTCAGCGGGCACCCCACCAAAATGCCGGAAGCTGCTTTCCAGCCCCTCGAACCAGCTCTCCTGGCGCTCGTTGCGGAAGGCACGGACATGCAGGCGGCGCGAATAGCCCAGAGTGGCCACGAACAGAAACACCTTGGTGGAGGTTCCGGCAATCAGGACGCGCCGCTCGCCGAAGTCGATCTGCAACTGGTGCCCGGGCGGGGTCTCGAAACGGACGGTGGCTCGCGCCTGTGCCGCCAGCTCACGCCGCAGACCGACGACGGCCCGCTCCACCGTGCGCAGGCTGATGTCAATACCCTTCTCAGCGACAAGCTCCTGGCGCACGACATCGGCATTGCCGGCATGGCGGTGGAAGCGCTCGGCCAGCCAGTCCTCGAGCCCCGTCAGCGTGCGCCGGCGGATGGGACGCCGATAGACCCGGTAGCCGCCTTCGGCCAGGTAACGACGAACGGTCATGGGACTGCACCCCAGTTCGCGGGCAATCCGCTTGATGCCCCAGCCCAGAGCCTTCAACCGCAGCATCGCCGTCACATCATCCGGCGTTCGCATCACCTCTCCCCGCGGGACCTCCGCCCGGGGAGAACTCTGACATTCCTGTGACCTCATCTCGTCCTCTCAAAAGTAGGCGCGATGGGTCCAGCTCTTCATGTCGTCAGGGATCTAGTTTTACATGTCGCCCGATACGAGCCGGCGCAGTCGATCGCGTTTGGTCTCATTGGGCATGGCATAACCCCTTCCCGATATGTAAGATAAATTATGCCTCACAAGCGGATCCGTCAATCTGATAAAGCCAGCTAACGTACGGGATACACGCTGGAACTTGGCGCGGAGTCGAGGCCAATGCCGAGAGTGAAGGCTGCGTGCCGCGGCATAATTAGCATGACATCTGCGGCATAAATTGCCTGACACGCGGTCAGCCGCCATGGCTGCGCTCAATTTGCGCGATCAACGCCGCCAAGGTTGCCAGATCATCGGGACGCACGAACGACCCGCAGGCCGCGACCTGAATGAAAACATCGGGTCCGGCGACGTCGGTCCATGACGCAAGCAGAGAGCGAAGCCGTCCCTCCGCGTCGTAGAACATGACGCGGTCCTCACCCCAGTTCTGCTTGCGGGTCGATAGCACGAAGCGCTGGCCGCGCCACGGATGGAACGGGTGTGTAACCTCGAACTCTATGCGTGCTTGAGTGTCAGCACGAACTGCAGTCCTAGACTTGAAGGAAAGGCAAGGCCGAGCGCTTCATCCAGACCCTTCTGCGGGAGTGGGCCTATGCGATCCCGTTCAGTTCATCGGATGCTCGGGCCGCTGACCTGCCGCGGTGGTTGACCTGGTATAATCAGTAGCGCCCGCATGGTAGTCTTGGCCGACGAACACCGGCTCAGGCCCTCGCTGGAACAACCTGATCAGAACTCACATCTAGAGATGGTTTCCGCTTATAGGCCAGGAGCTCTCGGTCACAATGGCCTGTCCCGGTCGACCGGCAGGCTGAAGTGAAAGACCGCGCCCCGAGGCTCGTTGGCGCTCGCCCACAATCGTCCGCCGTGCGCCTCGATGATCGAGCGGCAGATGGCCAGACCCATGCCCATCCCCTCCGCTTTCGTCGTGTAAAACGCCTCGAACATCCGTCCCGCATTCTGTGACTCCAACCCGACGCCGGTGTCCTGCACGGCCACCAGCACTGCGGCTTCCTCGCGCCGGGACCGGATCAGCAGCTCGCGCGGCCGCTCCGTCACATCCTTCATGGCCTCGATACCGTTCAGCACCAGGTTCAACAACACCTGCTGCAGCTGCACGTGATCGCCCATCACGGGCGGTAGATCGGGCGCCTGCTCGGTACGCAGCAGGATCCGATGCTGGCTCACCTCCCCATGGACGAGGGCGACCACATTTTGAATGAGATCATTTAGGTTCACCCGCTTCGCGACGGCGGCTTTCTTCCGGAGGAGTGCGCGTACCCGGCCGATCACCTCGCTGGCCCGGTGTCCGTCCCGCGTGATGCGCTCCAGCGTCTCGCGGGCCTCGTCGAGCTCGGGCGGCTCGTGGGCGAGCCAGCGCAGGGCCGCATTGGCATTAGTGACGATGGCACCCAACGGCTGGTTGACCTCGTGCGCGATCGAGGCGGTTAGCGCGCTCATCGTCGTCACACGGGTGACATGCGCGAGCTCAGCCTGCGCCTTGTGCAGCGCCTCCTCGGCGCGCCTGCGCTCGGTCACATCCATTACCGTGCCAACGTATTCGACGACAGCGCCGGTGTCATCGAACACCGGATGCCCGCTCACGTGCAGGTGCTTGACCGTTCCGTCGGGCAGCACGATCCCGTGCTCGACCGCATACTCGGCCTTCTCGCAGACTGCCGTCCTGATGCGTTCGAGAACTCGGTCGCGATCGTCCGGATGCCAAAAGCAAGCGAGCTCATTCACGTCGGGGGCACGGCTGCGTTGCGGATCCAATCCATAGATCCGGAACATCTCCTCGGACCAGTAAATCACTTGCTCGGTGGCCGGGGTGTAGGCGCAACTGCCGGTGTGACTGAGGCGCTGCGCCTCGGCAAGGTAGTGCTCGCTCCGCCGCAAAGCGGCTTCGGCCCGCTTGCGGTCTTCAATGTCGGTCAGAATGCCATACCATTTGAGGATGGTGCCGTGCTCATCGCGCAGCGGCACGGCACGGTCCAAGAACCAGCGATAGGCCCCGTCCGCCGCCCGGCGGTAACGCGACTCATTTTCGTATGGCTCGCCTACCGCCGCGCACACTCGCCACTTCTCCAAATTGCGCTCCAGGTCGGCCGGATGGACAACGCTTTGCCAGCCGGATCCGGCCGTGTCCTCCTGGGACAAGCCTGAGTATTCGCGCCATCCCCGGCTGGCAAACGCAGCAATAGGCCCGAAGGGCCCCGGCAAAACGATGTACACCATGGCCGGCAGGTTCTCGATCAGATCACGCAGCTCCTGTTCGCTCCGCCGGGCCGCCTCTTGGGCGCACTTGCGCTCAGTAGTGTCTTCGCATGCGACCAGGATGACTTGGCACTTCCTCAACAGCACGGACCGAGCGGTTTCGCGCACCCAGAGCTCCGTGCCGTCCTTGCGTACCTTGCGAACCTCCCAACTCATCGCCTTGTTAGGCTGGGCGAAGCAGCTAGCGATGTTCCTCTGCACGGTCTCCCGGTCCGGCTCGTAGAACACGCTCAGCACTGGAGTGCGGACCAGTTCATCAACTGTATAGCCGAGTTGCTCGGCTCCGAAGGGATTGACGGACAGGATGGTGCCGGCCGCGTCCGCCATGAAGTACATGGTTGGGTTGCACTCGAACACCGCCTTCCATTGCTCCTCGCTCTCGCGCAGCGCCTCCTCCGCCCGCTTGCGCTCAGTGATGTCGTTGTTGGTCTCCAGGATCGCGACGGGACGGCCCCGTGCGTCCCGTCGCATCGACCAGCGGCTCGCCACGATCGCCTGCGTGCCGTCTTTCCTGGTGTGGACGAGCTCCCCGTCCCAACGGCCTGTGCGGAGCAACTCGGCCGTGATCTCTTCGAGCGGCCTGGGGAAGATCGTCTGGGTGAGCTGGTGAGAGACCTGGCCGATAGCTTCTCCTTTGTTCCACCCGTACTGCTCCTCGGCGCCGCGATTCCAGTAGGTGATGACGTCGTTCGGGTCGCGCACGAAGATCGTGTCGTGGGTAAGATCGAGGAGACCCGCCTGCTCGCGCAGCACCGTTTCTCTCGATCGGCTGTGCACGGCGAGGAATGCCGTAACGCCGATCGCCGCAAGGCTGAGAAGGCGGTTTGAAAGAGCGATGCTTGGCGATGCATCGTGCTGCGCCAGCACATAGCTCAGCATCGTCAGCGCCATGCAGCCCACCGCCACGAGCACAACACCGCGCGCCTGAAGAACCTTGGCCGTGAGCAGCACGACGCCCACGTACAGTACGGCGACGGCGATCTCCGCAGGGGTCATCGTATCGAGAATGAAGATCCCGATAGCGGTGACAGCGCTAACAGCTCGAAGTACACGCGACGAGACGATTGGCGACGTCGCCTGATCTTGCCCTTGGGTCTGCCCTGCCTGCATGTTGCAACCTCACCAGGGACATGCCGGTGGTCCCAGTTCCGGAGCGACGGAGCATAAACCGCCGGCTCCGACCGCCAGTTGCCCGATTTGCAGCGCCGTTAGTTTGGCTCGATCGACCTCGCAGGTAAAGCGGCAGCAGCGAAGCGCAGCAACATGGCGCTGGCCGATTTGTTCTGGCAATTGCTTTGGCTGCTCCTTCCAAGCGCCTGTGCAAAAGGGGCTGCGCCAGGACAGGAACCGATCCAGTGCCACGCCCTAAGTTCGCTTGATGTGCGGGAGGAGGGTTTGAGTATCCGAAATATCTCGGAGATGATCAACTTGACCTTGGTTTCGGACGAAAGATCTAGGCCCAATACCGTTGACTTAAGCTGCCGATGGGGTGTGAAGTGACGAGGGGGGTAGCTTGCGGAGGGTTCAGTCATGACCGAACTATACCTGTGATGGAGTGGATGCCCCCTCCTGACGGCATCACAATGTGCCAAGGTGGTGATCTGAGGATCATTCACAAATGGAGAGGGCATCCGTGACAGACGTTAACATCATTGGTCTCGACCTTGCAAAGCGTGTCTTTCAGGCGCACGGCGCCCGCGCCGATGGGAGCGTGGCCTTTCGCCGGAAACTGACCCGCCAGCAGGTTCTGACGTTCTTCTCCAAGCAGCCACGTTGCATTGTTGCGATGGAGGCCTGCGCCACAGCGCATGACTGGGGCCGCGAACTTCAGGTTCTCGGGCATGAAGTGCGGCTCATCCCGCCGGTCTATGTAAAACCTTTCGTTAAGCGCCAGAAGAACGACGCGGCGGACGCAGAGGCCATCGCCGAGGCGGCGGCACGCCCGACCATGCGGTTCGTCACAGTCAAAACCGAGGAACAGCAGGCGCGAGCGATGGTCTTCCGCACGCGGGATCTTCTCGTGCGCCAACGCACGCAGCTGATCAATGCGCTGCGGGGGCATCTCGCCGAGCACGGCGTCGTCGCGCCACAGGGAACAGCCAAAGTGAAGCTGCTCAGCGATGTGATCGAGGACGTCAACACGACCCTTCAGCCACTGGTCGTCGAACTCGGTCGCCTCTATCTCGACCAGATCGCAGCCCTCGACGGCAAGATCGCGGATCTCGAGAGGGTGTTGAAACGCGAGGCCGCGCGTGGGGTGACGACGTCACGCCTGCAGACCATGCCCGGGATCGGGCCGATCACCGCAATGGCGATCGAAACCTTCGCACCGCCGATGGAGAGCTTCAGACGCGGACGCGACTTCGCCGCCTGGCTCGGGCTTGTCCCGGTCCAGCACTCCACCGGCGGCAAGCAGGTGCTCGGGCGCACCTCGAAGATGGGCCAGCGTGATATCCGACGTCTGCTCATCATCGGCGCGATGGCTGTCGTCAAGAGCGCAGGGCGCAAGAGCGCGCCGGAAGGCTCCTGGCTTGCCCGCATGCTGGCGCGCAAGCCGAGGATGCTCGTGGCCATTGCGCTGGCGAACAAGATGGCGCGGTCCGCCTGGGCCATGCTGACGAAAGGCGAGGACTTCAGAGTTCCGGCAGCAACGGCGTCGTGATCGGGAGATCCGGCATCGATCCTGCCGGTGCGTCAGGCGTGTGAGGAGGTCGAGGAACAGTAAGGGCAAAACGATCGGTCAGATCGGGAGCAGGAAAAGCATTATCACCCAAAGAGCTTCGCGCTCGGGAATTTGATCTGCACCTGCTCCGCGTATCTCCATACCGGCCAGCGGCATGATCATGGCCGCAACAGAAGGCCTGATACATGACCGCACCCGATCACATGCCGAAGCTGTTCAGAAATCCCTTGCGCGAACGGGGGCATCCATACATGGGTGATGACGGATTGAGAAAGGCGACGTATCGAGGCGGGTGTCGAGCCTGCCTGAACCTCTCCAGGAGAGCGATACGTCATGAACGAGACTACCAGCATTGTCCGCCTTCGTCAGCCCGACACGATCGACGATCCCCTGACCGATCTTCTCCGAGCCGGCGCGCGCAAGCTGCTGGCCCAAGCCATCGAGAGCGAGGCCGAGGCTTATCTGGCCAGCATGCGCGATCTCAAGCTGCCGGACGGCCGCGAGCGCCTGGTCCGGCACGGGCATGGCCCCGAGCGCATGCTCCAGACCTGCATCGGCCCGGTGGCGGTCCGCCGGGTCAAGATCCGCGACCGCGGCGCCACGGATGATGCCGACCGCATCCGCTTTACCTCGGCGATCCTGCCGAAATGGGCGCGGCGCACCAAAAGCTTGGATGCGCTGCTGCCGATCCTGTACCTGCGCGGGCTCTCGACCGGCGACTTCCAGGAGGCGCTCTCCGCCCTGCTCGGCCAGGATGCGCCCAACCTCTCGCCCTCGGTGGTCACCCGACTCACGGGCGAATGGCAGGGCGAGTACGAGCGTTGGCAGGCCCGCGATCTCTCGGCTCGGCGCTACGTCTATGTTTGGGCCGACGGCGTCTACCTGCAGGCCCGGATGGCGGACCAGGCTGAATGCATCCTGGTGCTGATCGGCGCCACCCCGGAGGGCAGGAAGGAGCTGATCGGCTTCCAGGCCGGCGTGCGCGAGAGTGCCCAGAGCTGGCGCGAGCTGCTGGTCGAGATCAAGCGGCGGGGTCTGTCGATTGCGCCTCACATTGCTGTGGGAGACGGAGCGCTGGGCTTCTGGAAGGCGCTCGACGAGCTCTTTCCCGGCACGCATCATCAACGCTGCTGGCTGCACAAGACCGCGAACGTGCTCAACAAGGTGCCCAAGTCCGTGCAGCCCGGCATGAAGGGGGCCCTGCGGGAGATCTATCTCGCCCCGACCCGCGCTCAGGCCGAGGTCGCCCTCGATCTGTTCGAGGACGCCTATGGCGCACGCTATCCGAAGGCGGTGGAGTGCCTGCGCAAGGACCAGCGGGCGCTGCTAGCCTTCTTCGACTGGCCGGCTGAGCACTGGATCCATCTGCGCACGACGAACCCGATTGAGAGCGTGTTTGCGACCGTGCGGCACCGCACCGTGCGCACCAAGGGCGCGCTGTCTCCAACGACTGCTCGCCTGATGGTGTTCAAACTCATCATGGCGGCTGCGAAAACCTGGCGCCGGCTGATGGGTGAAAACCAGTTGCCGAAGGTGATCGCTGGTGTCAGATTCCAGGACGGCAGCGAGGTCATCCCGCTGCCGACAAACAGCGCCGCCTGATCGGCCCCATCACCTAAATTCCGTCATAGCTGCCGTCTTTCCCTTTGCAAGCGCAAATCGATAAGAGGGGCCGCCAACCGGCTGCGCCACTATTATCGAACCAGGATCCCGCATCGGGAGCTGAACAGCGCCTGGTCACCTGTGCTTGAACCTTCGTTAGGCAGTGAAGATTGGTGCCAAGGCACTGCACCACATGTAGTCGAACCGCGTGTCGATAAGGTTGAGCGCTCGTGCTTCTCGATGAATTCAGCGATTCGAGGAGCGATTTGAGCCCTGAAACGAGAACCGTTGAAGACGCCATAATGACCGACCCCGGCCTGAAGATGATAGAGTTTCTTGTCCGAGGGGAGGTTCGGGGTCAGGTCCAGGGTCGCCAAGGTCTGGCCGACACCTGAAATATCGTCCCGCTCGCCCTCGATCGCCATGATGGCACAGCGTCGGACGGCCATGAGGTCCACCGGCTGGTCCCGATGCATCATCTCGCCCTTCGGCAGTTCATGCCTCACGAACACCTTGTCGACCGTCTGCAGGTAGAACTCGGCAGTGAGGTCCATGACGGCGAGGTATTCGTCATAGAATTCCCGGTGCTTCTCGGCCGAGTCGCCGTCGCCCTCCACGAGGTGGTTGAACATCTCCCAATAGGCGGTCAGGTGCCGGTCGATGTTCATGGCCATGAAGCCGGACAGTTGCTGGAAGCCTGGATAGACGTCACGCCAGAAGCCCGGATGGGTCGGCGGCACCTTCATGATGCAATGCTGCTTGAACCATTCAATGCCGCGCTCCTCCGCCAGCCGATTGACGGCGGTGGGCGAGCGGCGAGTATCGATGGGGCCGCCTATCAGGATCATCGAGCGGGGAATAGCGGGATCGTTCTCGGCCTCGAGGCGGGCGATGGCGGCCACCACAGGCACGGCCGGCTGACAGACGGCCATCACATGGAGGTCGGGACCGAACTCCCGGAAGATCGCCTTGAGATAATCGATGTAATCGTCGAGGTCGAAATGGCCGTCGGCCAGTGGCACCATGCTGGCATCCGCCCAGTCTGTGATCATCACCCTATGAGTCGGCAGGAAGGTTTCCACCGTGTTGCGCAGAAGCGTGGCGTAGTGTCCGGACATGGGGGCCACGATGAGAAGCTTGGGCTGCGAAGCCGCCCTTTCATGATCGCGTTCGAAGGAGATCACGCGGCAGAAGGAGTGCTCCCAGACGATTCTCTCGGTGACGGCAACATCCTGGTTCCCGATGGTCGTGGTCGTGAATCCGAAGTCGGGCTTGGTGTAGCGGCGGGTGGTTCGCTCGAAGAGCTCGCAGGCCGCGGAAACGGTGCGTCCGTAGGGTGTGTTGGTGAACGGATTGCCGGGATTATCGAAGAACAGCTTTGTAATATCGGACGAAGCGCGCGCGGGACTCAACAGCCAGTGCGTGGTCTCGTAACATAGATAAATTGGGTTCAGCATAGAGGAAATCATTTTGCGCCTCCAGCGCCCGAGCTTCGTGTAGGTTTGGAGCCGTCCTCCCGACAGCAGATCATTTCATAGGAGATCGTCAGCTCAACCAATTCCGGAGATAATTAACGATCTGAGACTAGCACGGTCGCGACCATAACTTGATTATCTTAGTGGAGGTGAAGCTCGTCGCATCGGTTACGGACGGCTATACTTTGGTTTCGGACACCAATACGATGGACATAGATTTCGGTCCAAACGAAGCGCCTCAGCCCATTATGATCATGTCTCGGCATCAGGAGGCGCCAAGGGCGCAGAGTCGGCAGGCCCTGGGCCGCTCGCGCGAGGACTTCTCGACCAAGATCCACCTCAAGACTGACTGGATGGCGAACTGCTAGGCTATCACCTGATCGGTGGCTAGGTGAGCGACAGCCCGTACTTTGAGATAATCCTGGACCTCAGTCCTGACAGGTTCCGTCGCAAACCTTTCGGTTCAAAGTTTCAGCTACGGTGGCTGCTGTCACAGCAGCGGGGACAGGAATGTTCAAGGGCAGGCATTTCGATCGAACCGTAATCCTGCTCTGCACCCGGTGGTACTTGGCTTACAATCTCAGCCTCCGGAATCTGGTGAAGATGATGGCCGAGCGCGGCGTCTCCGTCGATCACGCAACCATTCACCGGTGGGTTATCCGGTACTCGCCCGAACTGCTGAAGCGCTTCAACTCACGCAAGAGAGGCGTCGCGAGCAAGTAGCGCATCGACGAGGCATACATCGAGGTCCGCGGGCGGTGGATGTATCTTTATCGAGCCATCGACAGCAATGGCGATACGGTCGAATTCTGGTTCACCGAACGGCGTGATCTCACCGCGGCGAAGCGGTTCCTGCGTAAGGCACTCAAGCGCAACGGCCGGCCCGAGCGGATCGTGATTGACGGCAGCCCAACGAACCGCGAAGCCATCCTGTCCTGCGATACCGCAGATCGGCTCGAGAACAGATAGCAGCGTGACCTGAAACCCATTCGCATCCGGCAAAGTGCCTATCTCAACAATCGCATTGAGCAGGACCACCGCGCCATCAAACGCCGAGTTCGACCGATGCTCGGGTTCAAGTCGGTGGCATCCGCGCAAGCGATCCTAGGTGGCGTCGAGATGGTGCACATGATGCGCAAGCAACAGGCGAGATCCGCCTGCAGCCGGCAGCCAACTATCGCCGAGCAGTTCGAGCTGCTCGCTGCCTAACCGCGCTACCAAGCGTCTGCCCTTCGCTCGTCCCTTCTCCGAATTTGCGACGAAGCCGCTCTATGTGGCATTCAGAGCAAGATCTGTGCGGGATTATCCATTCGGTCTTTGTGCTTGATCAGGAGCAGATTTGAGTACGACGGATACGACATTCTCCTCAGCTGAACGGCGTCGAATGGATAGCGTTCATGGCACAGCCCGGGCGTGGTGGACAAGCTGGCTGCCCTGTGTGTCGCGGCCACTATCGGTCCCACGCGGCCGATCAACAACGTGGTACTGACCCCGCCGCCGACAGCTCTGTCCCATCGCGAGCTGGAGCTTGTCTCGCACGCGATGGGTCGGCAGGCGACCGCCAACGGGCAGAGGGCGCGACCATCATGACAGCCCCGGCGGATCCGAATTCCCTCATTTGGGCACTCAACACGCGTCTGATTGCCGGGGCAACAGCAACGGAAACGCTTCTGGCCTGGTGCGAAGAGCATGGCCTCCCAGACGGGCCGATCACCGTCGATGTCCATCAGCGCTTTGCACCGGCAATCATCCCCGAGTACGTTCTGCCGGCTCTCGCGCTTGATCCCGGCGAAACTGTTCACTACCGGCAGGTCCAGCTGATGCGCGGCACGCTGCCGCTCGCGACGGCCGGGAACTGGTTCGTGCCGCAACGCCTGACAGCGGCCATGAACGAGGCCCTGAATATGACAGAGACCCCTTTCGGGAGAGTGATTGCGCCGCTGCGCCCAGTCCGGCGCATCCTGGAGCAGGTCGCCCTGATCCGCAGTGGCTCCGAACCGGCGCTGGCGCTCGTGAAGGAGGGCTACCTCCTGGCTCTCGTCTCGGCTGCCTCCGCGCCGGGGCCGCGGATCCGTGATTGGCAGCCCGAGAGGTCAGCCCTGCGAACGGTGAGGCGCGAGCGATGAAGTCGCAACCCGATCTGGCATCTCAGGCCTTGTCCGGTCCTGACCTGATCGAAGAGGTGCAGTTCCAGGACTATCGGATCCAATTCGGGCCGACGCAGACCGGCTGGGTTTCGTTCATCGCACGGCAGGGCCAACGGCCGACGATCCTGCTGGCGGGCGATCGCGAAACCCTGATCGCGGAGGCGCACACGCTGATCAGGCGCCGGATCGCCGGGAAAGGGTGAGGGGATGCCGTTGGCGGCCAGGGGTCAGGAGACCATCGTGGACCCATGGACTGTCGCGGCGAGAGGAGCGGGTTGCCTTTCCTGGCTTGTGCCCAAAACCTAACTTGGCGCTACCGCCCGATGAAGAGAGGCCGACCGATGAGTTCCACCCGTGTCTTTCTGCTGGCCTCTGGCCTGGCCCGGCTGATCGAGCGGGAGAGGGCAGGCGACCTCGTCCGGCACGGCTATTTTCCCGAACATCCCGCCCGCAGCCTGCATGTGCAGGTGACGGGCGATACCGGCCACCTGGTCCTTGCCTCCCATTCCGTGAAAGATCCGAGCGAAGACGCGACTGAGATTTCCCCGACGCAGGCTGAGGCCCTGCTCGGCTTGACCGCAGGACAGATCGAGTATCGGAGCATTGTCGTCGATCTTGGCGATCATGTTGCCAGCCTCCAGCGTTTCGTCACACCGGGACCGCTCGATCTGGTCAGCGTGGCGTTCGAGCACGACGCGGCCGTAGGGGAATTCCAGCCGCCGGCCTGGTTCGGGCCCGAGGTCTCGGCTGATCCGAGCTACCGGCTGCGCGCCATTGCCGTCGACGGGCTGCCCTCCGTGCCAGAAGGGGAGGTGTCGAATGCGGCCCTCCATAACCTGCTCGATGCCCTGGATCACCGCGATCAGGAGGCAGAGGCGTCTCCAGCTCAGCAGGCTCAGGGCCTGGCAAGATCCGAGGCCTCCTTCGATGCCGAGGAACCCCAAGAGCTCGACGGGCTCACGATCGAGGACAGTGTGATCCGCGACCTCGCCCGATCGCTGCAGCCGCGCGGGCGCTGATCCCATCCAGGACACAGGGCCTCCTGTCGGATTGCTTGAAGATTGAGGGTATAGCCAGTACAGCCCGCCTGCCGAGGCCGGTCATGGCGGCTACGGTGGGGCCTGTAGCTCAATGGTCAGAGCCGGCCGCTCATAAGTGCGCCCAACGAGGCGTGTTTTCGTCGCCGCCGAAAGGCGGTCATACTGTAGGATCGTATGTAAACCAGCGCCTTACCTAAAGGGAAAACCCCGAGGGGACCGTAGCATGGCGTCAAAAGGGTGTTGAGGGATAGCCATAAATCCCGAGAGGGCACCCAGGTAAGTCCGACAAGGCAAAGGCCTGATTGCTTGAACTCTAGTTCCAGCCCGGACCGGACGACGACAGGGAAAGTGGCTGACACCCTGGGACATTCTGATCCGTGATAGTTATGAGCACGGATCAACCTATGAATGCTCGGCTGCCTGCAAGAAGCAGGAGTGGGAACGGACGGAGTGCCTAAATCGGACATCACGGAAACATGATGAAGTTGGGGATGGCCTAAAGGGGGCGACCCCCATGGCCACGGAGCACCCATAGTAGGTTGATGATGATGGATGAAAGACATCCCGTCACAATCGACTCCGGTCCAATCAACCGGGGATCCGAAGGGGTGCAGTCTATCCAGCCACAAGTCGACCCAGGATCTCCAGGGATTGGGGACAAAGCCCTGATGAGACTTGAGGCAATTCGCAAATCCAACTCGACAAGCGGATATGTGAACTCAGACCTCTATCGCCTGCTCTACAAGCCAAGCTTGTATGTCACGGCGTATGAAAGTCTGAAGAGTAAACCGGGAAACATGACCCCGGGAGTCGATGGCGGAACTCTCGACGGCTTCTCCATCAAGACCATAGAAAACATCATCGACGATATGAGAAGCGAACGCTTCTCATTCTCCCGGTCACGACGGGTTTGCATCCCCAAGGCAAATGGCAAGACACGTCCGCTCGGCGTTCCCACACCCCCAGCGAACTGCACCTGGATCCAACCAACCTTTGGGATCGGCTGAGGTCATCCACCCGTTCCATCCGCTGCGCGGACAGCGGTTTGTCGTTCTAAAGGTCCGCCGCGTCTCGGGCGTCGAGACATTGAGCCTGCGCCACGCTGATCTCGGCTCGTTTGCCATGCCGCGGGACTGGACCGACTGGGCGTGGCCAGAGGCGCAAGCCTCCGCCACGAACATTCCCTTGCTGATCGATGCGTTCGGCCTCGTCGCACTGGCCGAGCTGATCGACGCTCTCGCACACGAGCAATCCGAGGTTGACCGATGACCCATCTTTTGATTCGCTCGGACAGACTGGTGAGTCGGTCCGATGGACATTCAACACCTTTCATCAGCGGCCTTGCGCAAACGCCGCCACAGGCTCGCGCGCGGCTTGCCGCCCATCGAGCAGGTGCTGCGAGGCTCGCTGATCGAGACCTACAAACGCTGTGGGCGCCCAAACTGCCACTGCATGAACGGACCAGGTCACGGTCCGAAGCGATATTTGTCCATCCCTCAGCCCGGCGGTCGCCCCCGAAGGGACTACGTCCCCAACAACGCTTATCCGCATGCCGCGCAATTGATCGCCAATTTCCGCAAGCTGCGCGACGCGCTCGACGAGATTGGCGCGATCAACGCAGAACTGTTGCGTCGACGCGAAGAGATTGGATAGACCGCCATGGATCCGGCTCTCGTCGCCCTCGACTTCGCCAAGGCGGGCGCCATCGTGGCCGATATGGTCGTGTCTTATCTCGCCGCGGCCCCGCTCTCCGACTGGGAGGGGCCCGATGATCATGAGTGCGAAGATCGCCGCACGACACCTGTCGCGGCAGGCTTGCATCTACATTCGGCAGTCAACGATGGGGCAAGTCCGCCTCCATCAGGAGAGCACGGAGCGCCAGTACAATCTCATGGCCCAGGCAACGTCGCTCGGGTGGCGGCCGGAGCAGATCCGGGTTCTCGACCGCGATCTGGGTCAATCCGGTGCCACGATGACGAACCGGGAGGACTTCAAGGTCCTGGTCGGCGATGTGGCGATGGGCCAGGTCGGGGCCATCTTCTCCTTGGAAGCATCCCGGCTGGCCCGCTCGAACCAGGACTGGCACCGCCTGCTCGAGCTGTGCGCCATCACGAACACCCTCGTGATCGACGAGGATGGCTGCTACGATCCGGCCGAGTTCAACGACTCCCTCGTCCTCGGCATGAAGGGGACCTTCGCCCAGGCGGAATTGCACATCATCCGCGCGCGCCTCCACGGCGGTAAACTCAACAAGGCTGCCAAGGGTGAGCTGCGCTTCGCCTTGCCGGTCGGGCTGGTTTGGAACGGTGATCAGATTGTGATCGACCCCGACCAGGAGGTCAGGGGTGCCGTGCGCATGGTGTTCGATCTGTTCGCCCGCGAGAGCACGGCCTTTGGCGTCGTCCAACGCTTTAATGAACTCGGGTTGCGCTTCCCACGCCGGGCGTATGGCGGCGCCTGGGATGGCAAGCTGATTTGGGGCCGGCTGACCCATTCGCGGGTGCTCGGCGTCCTGGCCAATCCATCCTATGCCGGCATGTATGTCTTCGGGCGATACCAATCGTCGAAAGAGGTCGAGCCCTCCGGGGAGATCCGCTCGCGGTCGCGCTTGATGCCGCAGGACGCCTGGCGCATCGTGATCCCCGATCATCACGAGGGCTATATCTGTGCCGACCGGTTCGTCGTCAACCGGGAGCGTCTGGCGGCCAATCGCACCAATGGCGAAGAGCTTCCTGGTCCCGTGCGCGAAGGCCTGTGCCTCCTGCAAGGTTTGCTCCTCTGCGGCGTGTGCGGTCGCCGTCTCGGCGTCCGATATACCGGCAATGGCGGGATCTACCCGATTTATCAATGTGTGTGGAAGCACCGCGAGGCTTTGGCACCCCGCGCTTGCCTCAGTGTCCCGTCAGCGCCGCTCGATCAGGCCATCACCGATCGCCTGGTCAGCGCCATCACGCCGGTAACGATCGAGCTCGCGAGGTCGGCGCGCAGTGGCGGATGCGGATCGAGCGGGCGCGCTACGAGGCCGAGCTGGCGGAGCGGCGCTACGAAGCTGTCGATCCCGCCAACCGGCTGATCGCCGCGACGCTCGAAACACGTTGGAACGACGCCCTGCAGCGCCTGCATGATCTCGAAGCCGAGCTCGCGGCCTTTGAACACAAGACGATGCGCGCCGTCACCGCCGAGCAAAAGCGCCAGATCCTCGCGCTGGCCCAGAACTTTCCTCGCCTGTGGTCGGCGCCAACCACGACGGCACGGGACCGCAAGCGCATCCTGCGCCTGCTGGTGCGCGACATCACCGTGACGCGGGGACCGGAGCCGAAGATCGTCCGCTTGCACGTTCGCTGGCAAGGGGGCGAGACGGAAATCCTGCCACTCCGGCTGCCACAGAACCGGGCTGAGGCGATCCGGTATCCCGAGGCCTTTGTCGCGCGCATTCGCGGGCTGTCAATCGATCACCTTGATGGTGACATTGTCGCCCTGTTGCGCGCGGAAGGTCAGCGCAGTGCGACAGGCAAGCCCTTCACGGTCGGCGCCATCCGATGGATCCGCTACAAGCACCGGATTTCTGCGCCCAAACCGCCGGCCGGCAGCCTCAGCGTGCGCCAAGTGGGGGAACGCTATGGCGTCAGCCTCTGGGTCGTTCATTATTGGATCGCACGCGGTATTATCTCCCCTACGCGAAGCAGGCCGAAAGGCCCGTACGCGATCACGATCGATGCCGCCTTGGATCAACGCCTCCGGACCTGGATTGCCAAATCAGGACACCTTCATCCGACACCCCCAACGCTTACCGCATGAGGTGCATTATGAAGCCCGCGTCTCGACGCCGCGCGATAAGGTCGTGCAGGAAGCCATACGAATGATCCTCAAAGCTATCTACGACAGCCCGTACGGATCATCGTTCTCAGACGATAGCCATGGCTTTCGCCCGGAAAGGGGAACACATACCGCGCTGCGCAGCGTGCGGCAGAATTGGAATGGGGTCATCTGGATCATCGAAGGAGACATAAAAAGCTGCTTCGACACGATCCCACATGACCGACTTGTAAACGTACTCCGGAAAAGAATCAGCGACCAACGGTTCCTGAGCCTTATCTGGAAAGCCCTCAAGGCTGGCTACATGGAGTTCCATACCCCGGTGAACAGCCTGATCGGGACACCCCAAGGAAGTGTTCTTTCCCCGATCCTATCCAACATCTTCCTGAACGAATTCGATGAATACGTTCAACAGAGGAAGAAGGAAATCGAGAAGGGAGCCAAGCCGGGACTGTCGACGGAGTATCGAAACGTCACGAGCAAATTGGAACGGACGCGCAAGCGTCTTGAGAGCACGCCTCCAGAAGAACGAGCTGAACTTCTTGCGCAAATCAGGAAGCTCAAGTCCATGCTTATGAAGATGAATTCCATTAAGCTGGATGGCTCCTACATCAGGGTGAAGTACGTTCGGTATGCAGACGACTGGATGGTTGGGGTCAACGGCCCCAAGACAATAGCCAACGACCTGAAGGCAGACTGCACGTCCTACTTCAAGCACGAGCTAGGGTTGACCCTCAGCGATGAGAAAACCCATATCCGGCATGCTAAAACGGAAACCGCAAGGTTCCTCGGCACCTGCATCAGGATGAGCACGGGACAGGCTCGCGTTCACAAGTTAACTCGGCATGGTCGAACCTTCACCAAGAGGATTGCCGGCTGGCAGCCTGTGATGGAAGCCCCGATCCCCACGATCATCAACCGTCTGTGCGACAAAGGGATATGCGACAAGGCCGGGAAACCGACTTCGTTCAGCTCCCTGATCAACTTCGAAGACACCCAAATTATCGACACCTTCAACTCGATCTTCTTGGGTTACATGAACTACTACAGCTTCGTGGACAACTTCGGAGACCTGTCGCGGATAAGGTTTATTATCAAATATTCCTTAGCCAAGACACTCGCGCACAAACACAAGTCCAGCGTCCGGAAGGTCTTCCGACAATACGGAGATCCCCTGAGCGCTCCCACACCCACTGGGAAGATCATTGCATTCCGAGACCGGACTGACTGGTCGAAGAACCCAATGAGGTTCCTCGTCAGCTCGGAGAGATCACCGGAGGCAAACCTCAGCATCCACATGCGGAGAATGTCTCGATCCCTCCTCAGCGACGCCTGCTGCATCTGCGGCTCATGTGATAATGTTCAAATGCACCATGTTCGCCATATCAGGACGATCAACAAGCATCTGGATGCCTTCACCCGCAAAATGGCGGCGATCAACCGGAAGCAAATCCCGGTTTGCTCTGAATGCCATGTTAAGATACATGCTGGAGAATACGACGGCATGTCCCTCAAACGCTTAACAAAGCGGGGGAAGGATCACATATTGGCCGAGTTGGGGGTGTAGCTTAACGGTGAAAGCCCGCCGCTCATAACGGTGTTATTGCAGGTTCGAATCCTGCCACCCCCACCAGCTACACCCAACGGAGCGGATAGATGGAGAGCCGGATGCGGTCAAAGCGTGCGCCGTGAAAACGGCGAGTCGAATCCTCATCCAAGATGAGAGGAGCCGGAAGAAATGCTTCTGGGTCAACCACCTTACCGGATGGCGAAAGCCTTAAGGGACAAGAGCATGGTGGTAAAGCGGGGGCTGAGCGAACATGCCAGACCCAACGCCCCGCAAGGCCCGCGCGATAAGGTTAAGGCTGGATTGCTTGAATCCTAGTCTCCAGCGATGGAACCGCACATCCCGCGCCACGGCATGTCAGGGCGCGGTCGGCAGAATAGGACGGTTTCGCTTTTGCCGTCCAAAAACTTCCTCTGCTGAGCGACGGCCAATGAGGCTGTTTAAGGGGACGAACGGGAGACCTACGTCACGCTAACACGTTCGACTCGCACGGACACGGGATCGCCTACCGGCCGCGAGGCCCATGGCGACGGAGTGGTCGTAGTAGTTTGAGGGCGGGAAAACCGTCCACATGGCGAAGGACCGCAGGTGCCTTGATGGTCAAAGCTATGAGGTAGCCGAAATGGCAAGCGCCGAAACAGTCATGGCCGTCTACTCTGATCGTGGCAAGCGAGGCCTGCCACTCGAAGGTGTCTACCGGCAACTCTACAGCCGGGACCTCTACCTACGCGCCTATGGGCGTATCCACCGCAACGACGGAGCGATGACCCCTGGCGTCACGGCTGAGACCGTGGACGCCATGTCACTGGAGAAGATCGACGGCATTATCGGCGCACTACGCCGAGAAGCCTACCGATGGCCCCCAGCGAGACGGACGCATATCCCAAAGAAAGATGGGAAGAAGCGCCCGCTCGGTCTTCCGACGTGGTCGAGCAAACTCGTGCAGGAAGCTCTCCGCCTCCTGCTGGACGCTTATTATGAACCACGGTTTAGCGACCACTCCCATGGCTTCCGCCAAGGACGTGGTTGCCACACGGCGCTGCGGGAAATCACCCAAAAATGGCGGGGCGTGAAATGGTTCATCGAGGGCGATATCAAAGGCTGCTTCGACAACATTTGCCATGAGGTTTTGTTGGAGACGTTGTCCGAGACCGTCCAAGATAACCGACTGCTGCGCCTCGTATCTAACATGCTCAAGGCCGGATACATGGAGGACTGGCGCTATAATGATACCATAAGCGGCACGCCGCAAGGCGGTGTCATCAGCCCACTCCTCTCTAATATCTACCTCGACAAGTTAGATCGGTTCGTAGAGGAGAACCTGCTCCCGATCCACAATCGGGGTAACCGACGCAGAAATGATCCCAGATACAAGGCCATCATCAACGCCGCTCGACGAGCAGGGGATCGAGGTGACCATGAGGAGGCAAGGCGCCTGCGCAAGCAAGCGCAAGCCATGCCTTCCCGTGATCCTGAAGACCCAGACTTCCGACGGCTTTGGTATGTCCGGTATGCGGACGATTGGCTGCTCGGATTCAGCGGCCCCCGACACGAAGCTGAGGAGATCAAACGCCGCATCGGCCAGTTCCTTCGCGAGACATTGCGGCTGGAACTCTCCGAGGCAAAGACGTTGATCACCCACGCCCGCCACCATGCGGCGCGGTTCCTCGGATACGAAGTCGTGGCACTCCATGCCGATGAAAAGCACGACCAACGTGGTCAGCGCATCATCAATGGCTTGGTCCGTCTGAAAGTCCCGAATGATGTGATCGCGAAGCAATGCCGCCGCTACATGAGGGATGGAAAGGCCGTGCACCGACCCGAACGGCTGCACGATGCCGACTTCAGCATCGTCAGCCAATACGGAGCGGAGTATCGCGGCTTGGTCCAATACTACCTGCTGGCATTCAATGCCCATCGCCTCTGGAGGGTGCATCAGGTGATGCGCACTTCACTCCTCGGCACCCTCGCCAACAAGCACAAGACGAAGATCGCCCCGATCTATCGTCGACTGCGAATGGAGGTGGAGGATCGAGGACGCACCCAGACGGCCCTGGTCGTCACACGGGAGCGGGGGGAGGGCCAGAAGCCACTTGTGGCTATGTTCGGCGGCATCTCGTTGGCATGGAAGGAGGATGCGATCTTGAGCGACCGTCCGCCCAGAGTCTTCAGCGGCGTCCGCAGCGAGGTCGTCCAACGTCTCCTTGCCCAGAAATGCGAGCATTGCGGCTCCGAAGAGGGACCTTTCGAGGTCCACCACGTCCGCCGTCTCGCAGATCTGGATCGACCGGGTCGCAAAGACCAACCCTTGTGGGTCAAGCGAATGGCCTCACGCCGTCGCAAAACTCTGGTCGTCTGTACCCGGTGCCACCAGGACATCCACCGGGACCGTTCTGGATGGCGTGAGAGGATAAGACACCGGAAAGCCGGATGAGACCGAAAGACTCATGTCCGGTTTGGGGAGAGGGCACCGGAAAAGTACCGGAAGGTAACTCGCCGATGCCCTACTCCACTGCACGTCCGGTTCGGAGGAAGGACGTTGTCCCCCCACGTGGAAACGGCGTCCCATCCTACCGGTCTGGTTGGGGGTTCAAGTCCCTCCAGGCCCACCACATATCAGCCCAGCAAAGGCGCGCCGCGCTTATAGACGTCACTCCCGCACAACAAGACCCACTTGTCCCATGATGACCGATCCCTCTCCCTCTCTGGACGCTGACCTCGTCGACCATCACGGCTATCGCATCCGCCTCAGCCCAAGCGGCTTGGACTGGATAACCCTCGTTTCCTGGCCCGACCGGCAGCCGACCCTGATCATGGCGCCGGAGCGGGAGACGGCCCTGGTCAAGGCTCGTGAGTGGATCTATCACCAGTTGGCCTCGGACAAGACCCCGCAATGATCTACAGCCTGATCCAGCTGGCGCCCGGCGCCTATGACCTTCTCCTCGACGACACCATCGTGGCCAGCGTAGTCAGGAGCGGCCTGCGCCAGCCGTACATCTGGACCGCCGAGCTGCTGGAGGAGCTGCCGCGGAGCAAGCGGCCCGCACCGTTCCGGGAGATCGAGCACAGTTTTCCGTCCTTGGAGGAGTTGTGCGCCTGGCTTGGCCAACCCGCCGTGAAGACCAACAACCGAGGCAGCGCGTCTCAGGGTGAATGAGGGAGAAGCGCCCCAGTTGAGGCGCTGTCTGAAACCTCGACCGGGGCGCTGGTGTGCCAAGCAAATGGCGCACATCCTGAATGTACGTCATTCTGAGCCAACGGCAATGCTGCTCTCAAAGACTGGCGGATCACGCGCTTCAAGACCCGCCGTGTGACCTGCCGGCTACAGACACCCGTGCAGAAATCGGACACATAGCGTCGCCGAGCGACACGATTTGATCGCCCCCTCCACAAGCTCTCCAGAACCTGCCGAACTCATCGAGATTTTCATCATGCCGCCGATCGAGGTTGCTGCGCCTGTCTTTGCTCCGACGCATGCTCCGACATTCACACAAGCCGCTGTGCGGTTTGCCATCTCCTTTGCCGCCCTGATCGGCCTGAGCCTGCTGTTGGCCGCGCTCTAAGGCCATGTTGTTCGGCGTCTGTGCTGATTCCGGTACAGCCAACGCGCTGGACATCAGGCATTCTGCTTCAGTCCTTGAAGGAACGGCTGGGGGTCGATTCTCGCTGGAAGGGAAGCGCCCCTGCCACGCACAAGGCGCTTCCCTTCGCCGGGGCAGGCGTGATCACGCTACCAACGTGCATGGCTGGGCCCAAGGATGAGCTCTCACGGCAAGTCCTGATCGATACGCTGGTGATCTCGACCTGGCATATGAACGGGAACGGGACGTCCGCAGCAAAGGCTTACTCGGTGCTATGCTGACAGCGCCGATGTTTGCAAAGCTCAGGGGCTAAGTAGGTCGCCAAAAGTTCTGCAACAGCTTTCTGAGCCAGAAGCGTTTGGACAGCATGCCGGCCTTGCGGAACGCTTGTTGCGGCGTCAGCGTCAGCACCCAGGCTGCGGCCTCGGCGGCCAGAGCATCGATGGAAGCCGCCTGCCGGTTGGCCGCGATCAGCCGCTTGAGCTCGCGCCAGAGTTGATCCATCGGGCTCAGTTCGGGCGCCTGCCGGGGCAACCACACGAACCGGATGCGCAGCCGGTCGGCCAGGGCTTGGGTCTGCGGGGCAGTGTGGGCGCTCGCCCGATCGGTGAGCAGCCAGAGCCAGCCAGCCTTGCGGTAGCGGCGCCGCAGCGCACGCAGGAACGCCTGGGCATCGGCCTGACCGGCACGGGTGCGGATCAGCACCACCCGACGCGCGCTTTGCAAGTCGATCGCCCCGAACAGCACCCGCTTGGCATTGCGGCCGGTGATCGGCACGAGGGCCTGCGTGCCCTTGAGCGCCCAGGTCGCGCGCAGCGGCGGAAACAGCCGCAGCAGCGTCCAGTCGAGGCACAGCAGCCGATCGCTCCTGTGCCAGCCCGCCTTCAGGCGTCGGGTGATCCCCCCTTATATGGGCCGATCCGTCAAGCGCTGGCAGGCGGTGTGCCGGATCGAAGTCAGAGTTTGACCTGGCCGACAGGGTCGAACCAAAGGAAGCCGAGTTCAAAGCCTGCCATTCTGGCATGGCGGCTCTCAGCTTGGGCGAGGCGGGCGGTCAAGTCCCGCAGCCGCTTCGCGGTGCGCCGCAGGCGCAGGGCTTGAGGGCCGGCCGAAGCTCCAAGCCATCCTGGAGACTGCCCGAGGGCAACTCGCTCCGACACTGTCCGTCTACTCAAGGGCGGGATTCGACAGTTTGCGGTGACCTCCGAGGCTGAGCCCGATGGCGCTCATGCGAACCGTTCGTCCGCATCACCTTATATCCGGTTGGGCCCAAGCCCTGACCATAATCCCGCATGCGTCGGGAACGGGCTCCGGGGTGAGCGCGACCATTCTTTTTCGCGGCATTGTTCCAGCCAGGGGGGACAACGCGGTCGCACTCCCCTCAGACATCACGCGCTGACACTCCCGCGCCAGTGCGCAAGCGGGTTCAGGGCTTCACGGCCACATCGGCTGGCAGGGCGCCTGTTTCGACATAGCGCCACAACAGGATCAGCAGCTTACGGGCGAGCGCCACAATTGCAATGCGTCTGACCCGCCCGGTGGCCGACCCCACACGGCTGCGGAACCAGACCGCGAGTGCACTGTCAGGCTGGTTGCGCAACCACAGCCAGGCGAGTTCGATCAGCGCCTTGCGGGCGCGGGCGTTGCCCGCCTTGGTAATCCCTTGCTCGCGCGAGCGGCGGCCGCTCGCAAACGGGCTGGGGGTCAGTCCCGCATAGGCAGCCACGTGGCGCCGGCTGGCAAAGCATCGGTAGAACACCTCCTTGGCGAGGACAGTTGCAATCTCAGAGCCGATCCCCCTCAGATGCAGCAAGGTCCCAAGCTTGGACGAGGACGCGGCTCGTGCCGCCGCCGCGTCGGCATCGCGCCTCGTCTCGACCTCGGCCAGGTGCCGCAGGACCAGTTCGAGCCAGTCGAGCTGACGCGCGATCTCCGCCGACAGCCGCGGCGGCAGCGGCCGGCCATCCCCCGTGATCAGCTGCGCCAGGCGCGAGCGGCGATCCGGCCGCAGCGGCTCGTAGTCGTCGATCCCTTGCGTCGCGCACAGCCCCTTGATCCGGTTGACCAGGCGAATGCGCTCCTGCAGCAGCGTGGCCCGCTCGCGGCTCGGACGACGCGCATCCTCCTCGTCCGGGGACGGTGGGCGGACCATGGAGCAGACCTTCGGCTCGCCGCGGGACCAGGCCATCAGCGCCCGCAGCAGAGCCTGGGCATCCAGGCGGTCCGTCTTGGCCCGCCGGGCCCGGCGGTCGACCTGCAGCGAACTCGGGTCCATGACATGGCTGCTGACGCCGTGCGCCTCGAGAAGGCGGTGCAGCCAGAACCCGTCGCGGCCGGCCTCGTAGCAGCACGATACATGTGGGCTCACGCCGGTGCGTCGTTCCACGCGGGTCCGGATGCGGGCAAGCAGGTCGAGCACCGCCTGTCCATCACCGGCGGGAAGCCGATGCAGCTCGATCTTCGCGGCATCGGGGGCATGCAGCGCCACCAGCCAGGAGCGGCGGCTGAGTTCAAGGGCGAGATAGATCGTGTGGGTGCTGTCCGAGACTGAAGCGTCGGCTGAGGGAGAGGAGAACATGAGCGGCCTCCAGGGTGAGGTGAGGTGACCGCCTTACTTCACCAGTTCGGCGGTCGCTGGCCCATGAGATCTTTTTCTGCGGCAGGTGAGCCGCGCGCGCGACATAGACATAGCGCGGCCGCTTCCAACGATAGCCGGCTTCGTGCAGCCGCCGCCGCAGCGTCTGGCGGCTGACCGCGAGGCCCTTCGCGGCCAGGTCGTGGGCCAGCAGCGGCACCGTCCAGCTCGTAGCCTGGTAGCCGCAGCGGCGCGGGTCGCGCGCCAGGGCCGCCGCCAGCCGCTGCGGCGTGAGCCTCGGCTGACGGCGGGGACGTCCGCTGCGCGGCCGGTCGATCAGGGCCGTGGCCTCATGCTCGGCTCGGTACTGGACGAGCCAGCGGTGCACGCTGGAGCGGTTGACCCGGCAGCGGCGGGCCGCCTCGGCGACGGGATGGCCCTCGGCCACCAGCAGCAGCGCCTCGAGGCGGCGATACACCCGGGCCTCACGGGCACCAGAAAGCGCGGCAGTAAGCCGCTTGCGATCCGCCTCGTCGAGCCACGTTTCGGGAGAGTGATCATGGTGTTGCATGCTCTCCAGGGAACACCCGCAGTGCTTGCGTTGCAAGTCTTATGAAGACCTACTTAGCACTGGAGCTTGACAGAGCCCCCGAATTGCAAACCGAGATGCATCTACTGCATTCGTGCTCTCTGCGCGGTTGGCACGCCCTTTGCAAGGTCCACGTCGCGAGCCTGCAGGAGTTGCCGACTGGATCCTTCAGGTTTGGGTTACTGCACGATCAATGTGATAAAGGTAAGGAAAGCAACATGTCAGGGCCGCGCCATCATACTGAGCCGAGAAGTGCTTTATCACGCCCTCAAGGTCAGCTCTTAACCTATTGAAAGTACCTCGCCAGCGCCCCAACGAGATGTTCAAACCCGAGATGCGGAAAGGTTACGTTAAGATGACAGCAGGATACTCCATCAACCCAAAAGGGAGAAAAAGCAGCATGGCGCGTGTTGCATTGGTTACCGGTGGCACCCGCGGCATCGGTGCCGCGATCTCAAAGGGCTTGAAAGACGCCGGCTACAAGGTTGCCGCGAATTACGGCGGCAATGACGAAGCCGCCAACCAGTTCAAAGCTGAGACCGGCATTCCGGTCTTCAAGTTCGATGTCTCCGATGCCGCGGCCTGCGAGGCCGGGATCAGGGCCGTCGAAGCGGAGCTCGGCCCCGTCGACATTCTCGTGAACAACGCGGGCATCACCCGCGACGGCATGTTCCACAAGATGTCCTACGACCAGTGGTCGGCGGTCATCCGCACCAATCTCGATTCCATGTTCACCTGCACGCGGCCCGTCATCGAGGGCATGCGCGAACGCGGGTTCGGGCGCATCATCATCATCTCGTCCATCAACGGCCAGAAGGGTCAGATGGGGCAGGCGAACTATTCCGCGGCCAAAGCCGGCGTGGTCGGCTTTGCCAAGGCCCTGGCGCAGGAGAACGCCAACAAGGGCATCACCGTCAACGTCATCGCACCCGGCTACATCGCCACCGAAATGGTGCGGGCCGTCCCGGAAGAGGTTCTCAAGTCGAAGATCCTGCCGCTCATTCCCGTCGGCCGTCTCGGCGAGGCGGAGGAGATCGCCCGCTCCGTGCTCTTCCTGGCTGCCGACGAGGCCGGCTTCGTCACCGGCTCGACCCTGCCGGTGAACGGCGGCCAGTATATGGTTTAGACCAAAGCAACAATCCTGCTGCGGGCAAACCTTCATGGCGCGGTAAGAACGCCTCGCGCAAATACTGGCTAGAGTAAATTTAGCATAGCTGGTTAACAGAGAGCTTCGGTGAAGGTCACCTATGCGCTCTGCAAGCCATCAGCCTGCGTCTGGCTAAACGTGACGAACTCTCTTCCCCTATCCGTCGTCACACCAAAACACGTCGTGAGCTGGAGCCGCCAGTGGCACCCTTTTTGGAAGGCTAATACCTGATGAGCAACGCCCACGATTTTCAACTTGCGCCCTCCTTGGCTCGTCTGATTGAGAAGGAGAGAGGAGGCTACCACATCCGGCAGGGCTACTTTCCGGATCGCCCGGACCAGGACATTTATGTCCAAGTCGAGGGGGAGGCGGGTCGGCTCGTCTTGGTCACCAACCATCCAACCGGTCGTGTCGAGGAGGCCACGAATATTTCCCGCGCTCAGGCCGAGGCTCTATTGGAGTTGACTGCTGGACGAGTGGAGTACTTGAGCATCAGCCTGAATATCGGCCTGCAAACCGTCACTCTCCGCCGCTTCCTCAAACCGGGACCACTGGATTTGATTACTGTCACGGCAGAGCCAAGCAAGCCGACGCACATGTTTCAGCCGCTGGCCTGGTTTGGTCCCGAAATTACGGGCGACTCTGCTTACCAGGCCCGCTACATAGCTCTAGCCGGGCTGCCCTCAGCGCAGGAGATTGAGATCACAGATGCGGCACTCAACGGCCTGCTCGATACCCTCAGTAGTCACCTCGAAGTATTCCAGTCGCAAGAAGCGGCTCCTCAGCTGGTTGCCAGCTCCAATTCAGCGGAAACTCAGTTTGGGGAAGATGAGCAGGACCAGGATGCTCTTGTAATCAGAGATAGCATCATCCGGGATCTAGCCCGTTCCTTGAACCTTCCCCCAAGCTGAAGCGTCCAACAAGCGTCTCTTTTGGCTTTATTGTAGTTTTATTGATCCGGCTTGGGTACTCTTGAAATCTGCTGCGGAAGACTCCAGTTTGGCTGGATGAAGCATATAGACATGCGCAAGCTGCCAGCAGCCGCGCAAGAGGAGCGCCGCCGGCAGGTGATCGGCCTGCGCGAGAGCGGCCTGACTTATGATGCCATTGCCGCGCAGGTGGGTCTGACGCGCACCGGCGTCTTCGATATCTGCCGCCGCTTCGCCGAGCAGGGCCAGGCCGGCTTGGCCAGCGGGCCGCGCGGCCCGGCCCCTGGCACAGGCCGGTTTCTCCAGGTCGAGCAGGAAGCGCAGGTCCGCGCGCTGATCCGCCGGCACACGCCCGACGAGCTGGGCCTGCCCTTTGCCCTGTGGAGCCGGGCGGCGGTGCGGGTGAACCGCGCCGGATTTTCCGGAGGCTAATTGGCTTGGATTCTATGCGGCCATCGGCGTGAGCTCAAGCTGGGCATAGTAGGTGGCTTCCGCCTCGGCGGGCGGAATGCTGCCGATGGACTCGAGCAGGCGCCGGTTGTTGTACCAGTCGACCCATTCTAGGGTGGCAAACTCAACCGCCTCAAACGAGCGCCACGGACCACGCCGATGGATCACTTCGGCCTTGAACAGGCCGATGACGGTTTCCGCCAGAGCATTGATGCTCCTATAGAGGTCAAGAGGTCGAAGGGACCGTCGTGGGATCCCTTCTGGCTCGGCAGAGATAGCCAAAGATCTCCCGCGCGACAAAGCGCTTGAGACAACGAATGATCTCCATCTTACCTTTACCCTCTGCCGTTCGTCGACGGACATAGTCAAGAGTTGGTGGATGGCTGCGCATTCTGATAATGACGACGCGATATAGAGCCGCGTTAGCCTGACGATGGCCACCGCGGTTGAGACGGTGACGTGAAGTCTTGCCGCTCGAGGCCGGAATGGGACAGGCGCCACACAGTTTGGCGAAGGCTGCTTCCGAGCGGATGCGCTCGGGATTGTCGCCGACGAGGATCAGCATCTCGGCAGCCGTACCGGTCGACATGCCATGAGCCTCCTTCAGGGTCGGCGCGCAGGCGGAGGTCAGAGCATCGAGATCGGCATCGTGGCTTTTGATCTCAGCATCGAGCATCAGCCAGCGCCGGGCGAGAGCGCGCAATGTTGCTTTGGCTGAGGCTGTTGGCGAAGTCATCGCTCCTGGTCTCAAGGCGGCTAAATGGCGGATCAGGGTCATTTTGCCGGTGAGGCCGTCAAGGCTCTCGCGCAAGGCAGCGGGAGCATTGACGATGATCGTCTTGAGGGTGACCATCGCCTGGGTGCGGCTCTTGACGGCGGTGTCTCGCGCCACCTTGAGATGGCGGATCATTTCCACGGAGCTGGTGCCCGACTTCGGAGCCGCCCTTGCCTGGCCGCTGAGAACGGCGCGGGCCGCGTTCTCAGCGTCAAGCGGGTCATTCTTGCCATGCTGGTGCCGGATCTGGCGATTGGGGCGGTTGACCTCGATGACATTGTGGCCTCTCTCCTGCAGGAAGCGTGCCAGGCCAGCCCCATAAGAGCCTGTCCCCTCGATCCCAAAGGCGCGAACGGGACCCAAGGACTGAGCCCAGCTCTCCATCTCGTGATAGCCTCTGCTGGTCACCGGCAGGGTCATTGCCCCAAGGCGGGCTCCCAGCCCGTTGATGGCGACGGCGGCGTGGGCCTCTTTGTGAGTGTCAATGCCGATGATGATCTCAGCAGGATCAGTCTTGCGCATTCCTCGTCCTCCGAAGGTAAGAACCTGACAGGTTCCTGCGAGCGGACAGGACTGTGATGGGACGAGACCCTCAAGCTCCTATCAAGTCACGCGACAGCAGACCGTCAGGTGCCGCCCGGAGGACCGACACGTCAATGCAATGACACGCAGTCAATCGTACGAAGGGTCAGGCCTTCCGAGCGGCTCTCACATTCTCACAGTCGTACGCGTCGCCAACACTGCCGACCGATGGCTCAATCCCCGCCTCGGCGAGGCGCTCGGTGTACTTCAGTGACACGTATTGAACCCCTCATATCGCTGTGGTGAATGAGGTTGGCTTGCCAGGGCTGCCGGTCATGGAGAGCTTGCTCGAGAGCATCGAGCATCGAGCATCGAGCTCGGCCCGAGCCGAGCGTGACGCACGCCAGCCCACGATCCGGTGGGCGAAGGCATCGATCACGAAGGCCACATAGACAAAGCCCGACCCGGTCGCGCGGGCAAGGGGCAGCGGCGTCGCTGACGGTGGTCCTACGGCAGATCGGCTGACCCCGTAGACCTCACGATGCTCGTCGATGAAGGCCTTCATGGCTTGAAGCGGCGGTCGAGCTCCGCCTGGGCAAAATACGCGCTGGCCTTGCGCAGGATCTCGTTGGCCTGGCGCAGTTCGCGTACCTCACGCTCAAGGGCCTTGATCTTCTCCTGCTCCTGGCTCGTCGGCCCGGGGCGAAGGCCCTGGTCGCACCCGGCCTGCCGCACCCAGTGGCGCAGCGTCTCGCGCGAGCAGCCGATCTTGGCCGCAATCGACAGGATCGCCTCATACTGGGAGGCGTACTCGTCGCGGTGCTCGAAAACCATCCGGACCGCCCGCTCGCGGACCTCTGGTGAATACGGGGGTGTTCGCTTCGTCATGGCTCCATCCTGTCAGGTGTTGGAGCCTCCGGGAATCCCGGGACGGTTCACTATTGACGGCGCCCGGTTTGGTGGACACCTAAAGCCTGACACTACCATTGCAACTTCCGCATACGGGCTCATAATCGCCTAATCTGACCCAAGAGGCTGCCATGACAGGTGTGGCCGTCGAGCAGATACTCGAACTCTAGCAGGCTGTTGAAAAGTCCGTGGCGGCGCAGGCTCCGGTATGATTCACTCGGCGCGGGCAGCCGGAGGGATCGAATGCGCGGGCGAGACGAACGGACAGGGGAACTATTCTCTTATGTCGATCTGGAAGCTCGGGTGCGGGAGGATCATCCACTCCGTGCCATCCGCGAGGCTCAGACTGAAGCCTCGCTCAAAGCCGTTCAACATTGCTTGGAGAGTGCGGGCACATCCCTCGATAAGGTTGTGATGGTCAGGGTCTACGCTGCCAATGCCGGGTTCTATTCCGCCATTAACCGGGTGTACGCCCGCTTCGTTCCGGAAAACCCGCCGTCGCGCACCTTCGTGCCGGTAGCCTCCTGGCCGATGGAGTTCGACATCGAAATCGAGTGTGTCGCCCTGGCATAGGCTTTCGGGTGGCATCTCAGCTTGTGACCGGAGGCAGCATGCACATCCATCATGTGAATATCTGGACCAAAAACCTGACGCGCTGAGCCATCAGGATCTCTTTGACGCGTTCAACGCTCATGGAGGGCGCTGATTGATCGAGGCTGCCAACAGCTCCCGCTGCTCCGAACGAACCAAGAGACATAAAACTCGCTAGAGCGAGCGTCGTAAGCTTGCGTATCATCTGTGCCCCCACTGTAGTTCGATCTATGCAAACGGGTTCTTGACCTGCTGAGGTGCCTCTGTTGGGCCGCTCTCATCAGGCAGTTCCTTGTCTTGCTCCAATGCTTTCACGATAGCATCGACAGCCGATTTCAATGCCTTGGCATTCTTGAGCCCAGCCTTATCGCGGGTTACGTCCAAGGAGCCATACAAGGCGACTTTGTCAGTGCCATTCTCAACAGTGAAATCGCCAATGTTTAGCGACGCACTATCGTCAGCAAAGGGCTGGAACTTCTTGGTCATGGGCGGCGTCCGAATTGATCGATAGCATCAAGGATGTCTCCAACGAAGCCTCCTGTCGAAGGTCGAGGGGAGGGCACCTGCGCGTTCTGCTCGACAGGGGAGCTCGAGACGCTCCTTCCACCGCCTCTCGGGCGCCTCAGTGCCGGAACAGGCAGGCTGGTCGCGGTTTGCTTCACAGATGCTGGCAACTGTGGGAATGCGTCTATGCCGGAGAGTTGCTGCAACTCGGCCAAGGAGATAATCCTGTAATCGTTCCCGGGCGCATTAGGGACGAGATAGGCTCCCGCGATGTTGCTTTGAGGATCATAGATGGCCTTTGCGATGTGAGTGGGCACCAGAACACGCCCTTTCAGAGCCTGCAGGTTCTCCCCTTGGAAGATGGGGCCTGTCACAACATAGACTTCGCGGCGCTCCGAATAGTCCCGCACAGCCCGTTCAATGCTCTCCCACAGGTTACGGTTGTTCTCGGAGTTCTGCGGGACCATGTTGGCCAAGGAAAAGGATTCATCCATGCCTTGGGGTGTCGTCATATCACCCGCTGGGGCCATATGCCCACGGTCAAAGCCGCTGCGAACGTAGTCCGAGAGTTCCGCCCGCTCGTTTGATGGGAGATTGGGATCCGCGTGGAAGTTGTTTAACCGGTTGAGCGCCCGTGCCCCTTTGGCTCGCCTGGGCGTCAGATGCTCAGCCACCCAAAGCGGAGTACGGGTCAGGCCAGAATGCAGAAGGGCAAATTCCGTATAACAGATCTGGCGGGTATTCGGGGCGAGCTTCGGATTGGTGAGTGTCGGCTCGGCGCCGCCGAAGAAGTGCTGGGGACAGGCTGCTGCGACTGCATGGGGAACGACGAGGAGGAAGGCAAAGAAGTGGTTGGACGGTCTCACAGCGTTCTCTTGAGGCGGGCGAGGCTGGAAAGGAGTTTCGCAGGTCCGTTCCACACGATCAAAGCGAGCGTCTTAAGGGGCTGGGCCTTGGCCTGCGTCACGAGAGTGCCCCTGAAGCGTGGTGGACGATGAAGTCCATACTTCCTGAGCTCGGCATCACTCAGGAGCCGATGGGGCCGTTGCCGTGAGCGCGGTTTAAGAGGGTTTTCCTGGAGCAATCGGCAAACCTCTGGCGTTCGATGTTACTCTTCTTAGGCGGCAGAATTCCCACTTCAAGCTATCCTCGAACGCATTTCGTGCCGAGCGGATGCTCTGGAGCTACCGACGAAAAGCCCGCAGGACAAACCCGCGGGCAAGCGGATCAACGGAGCGAAGGCCCATAGGGCTCTCTGCGCCCAACGTCCTACTGTGTAGCGGTACGGCTCGGTCCAGGAGCCGACTAGCCCATCGTATTCACCTGAGTGGGCTGGGATGATTTGATCTGCGGCGCGGGCGTGCGGATCCGCTGCGTCTTTTTCATCGCGGCGAGGTCTGGAACGTGGGGAACGCGTTTGCAGGGATCGGATGGGAGGATCGGGGCGATGGCGGCCCCGTCTCTCAGGGCGAGGCTGCTCTCGGGCCAGGCAGGAGTGTCGCCGCTATGGCGCGGAACAGGTCGGCGTCGGGACAGCCGGACGCATAGGCCAAACGGATGCGGCTGGCCGTTTCCTGCACCCGCACGGCGATCTTGAGCAGGCGCAGCCGCAGCGTGGCGAACTCCGCCCGGGCGAGATCGCGCACAGCCGGGATCGCCTCGCGCACCGTCAGCATCAGCCAGTAGGCGGCCGTGTGCAGCACCAGCCGAACCTGGTTGGCCACCGCGCGCCGGCACGAGGTCCGGTCGGAGGCGAGCTGCGCCTTGTGGAACTTGATCCAGTTCTCGGCCTGACCCCGGGCACAGTACAGGCTCTCGTAGATGACCCGTGGACTGGTGCCGATCAGGTTGGTGACCACAAACCGGATGTCGAGCCCGAGGCGGGTCGCCTCGATGCGAGCGACCACCCGGCGCTCGCCCGACCAGCTCTTGGCCCGGTGCGTCGTCTCGGCAAAGCCACGCACGACCTCGCGATCCTCGACCGCCCGCTGAGTGCGCACCGCATCCGCGGTGTCCTGCACCTTGCTTGTGAGCGGCCGGCTGCCGGCCAGTCCGAAGAGGTAGCTAACGCCGTTCTGCTCGCAGAAGTCCATGGCCTCAGGGCGGGCATAGTGACTGTCGCCCCGGATCGTGAGGCGGGTGAGAGGCCAGCGGGTGCGGATGCGCCGCACCAACCGGCGCAGATGCGCCCGCACCTCGACGCCCGAGGGCGTCTTGCCCGGCCGCAGCACGACGGCAACCGGTCGGCCGGTGGCGCTGTCATAGACATGGATCGGCAGAAAGCAGCGCTCGTCGTAATGCGCGAACAGTGATAGTTGCTGATGGCCATGGACGACGTCGCAGGTATCGTCGATGTCCAGCACCACGCCGTCCGGCGGGGTCACATAGCTGTCCATCCACTGGTCGACCAGAGCGTAGCTCAGGCGGATCGCATCCCGGATTGTCGGGGCATTCTCCAGACGCGAGAGGGTTGGCTGCGAGGCCAGATCCGCACCCGTCTCCGGCAAGTGCCCGCAGGCGAGCTTGAACGCCGGGTCAGCGCGCAGCGGGCCGAAGTCGTTGCAATCCTCATAGCCACACGCGATGGCGAAGATGCGGGCGCGGAGCATGTCCGGGATCGCGTGCGTCACGCGGGTCGGATCGCGCCGATCGGGGATGATGCGCGCCAGCCGCTCGGCGATCCCGAGCCGGCGCTCGGCTTGAGCCAGGAGCATGACGCCGCCGTCCGATGACAATCGTCCAGCATCGAAAGCAGCAGTGATCTTCTTGCGGGACACGGCTGGAAACGGGAACGTGGGAAGAGTATTGTCGAGCATGGCGGGTGTGGCACGGTGCAATCGGTGGCAGGGGTTGGTGTCAGCAACCAAATCCTACGCTGCTTCAAGTGCTTAAGCTACATCCGCCAGCCCTAATCCCTCTTCCGATGCATAAAAACGGCTAGATCCTCGGCTCAGAGGATTTGACGGGTTGGGGATGGCGGAGGAGGGGCAGGCCTTCAGGTGGGACCAACACCTCGATGCTTCGCGCCACCCCGGGCTGGCGGCGGATCAGGCCGGCCCGTTCCAAGGTCAGGATCATCTGGTGCACGGAAGGTGGCGTGACCTGGAAATGGCGCTGCATGTCGGTCTCGGCCGGAGGGCGGCCATGGACGCACGTGTAGGCATCGATGAAGGCCAGGTACTGGCCCTGCTGGTCGGTGAAGCTTTTCTCAGACATCCGCCACACGCTCGATTCATCGGCTGATTCATCTCGGCCTCTCACACGGGAGGCCGAGATGAACATATGCTACCGGGTTGACCTGAGCGAGACTGAACGCGCCACACTCCAGGCGATGCTCAGCGGCGGCAAGCAGGCCGCCCGCACGCTCAAGCGCGCCCAGATCCTGTTGGCGGCGGATCGTGGTGTCGCCGATGAGGACATCGCCACGAGCGTGGTGGTCGGCAGCTCGACCGTGTACCGCACTAAGCGCCGCTTCGTGGAAGGCAACCTGGAGCGGGCCCTCAGCGAGGAACCCCGTCCCGGCGCCGCCCGCAAGCTCTCAGGCCCGGAGGAGGCGCTGCTGGTGGCGACCGCCTGCGCAAAGCCGCCGGCGAGCCGGGCCCGCTGGACGCTGGAGCTCCTGGTTGGCGAGATGGTGCGGTTGACCCACCATGAGAGCCTGTCGCGCGAGACGGTGCGCCGGCGCCTCTGCGAGAACGCGCTCAAGCCGTGGCGGCAGAAGATGTGGTGCGTGCCGAAGATCGATGGCGAGTACGTGGCCCGCATGGAGGACGTGCTCGACCTCTATGCTGAGGGGCCGGATCCGATGCGGCCCGTGGTGTGCAACGACAATTTTAGTGTCCGGGTAGCGTCAACTACGATGACCGGCTTTTTCGTGCGGGCTTAGGCTGGTGCAGGCGGCGCCGGACATTGGGCTTGAGGGCGTTCCTGACGTCCTTGTCGGTGAGCGCCAGATCGAACCATTCCGGGTCGAAGTGGCCACCGCACCAG
Organism: Microvirga lotononidis; assembly: GCF_034627025.1. Lineage (NCBI taxonomy): Bacteria > Pseudomonadati > Pseudomonadota > Alphaproteobacteria > Hyphomicrobiales > Methylobacteriaceae > Microvirga > Microvirga lotononidis. The sequence goes on from NZ_CP141049.1 coordinate 1,047,608, forward strand.
ATCCGGGTCTCGGTGTGCTCAAGATCGTCCGGGTCGGCCATGATGGCGAGAAAGCGCTCATAGCCACTCACGCCGCCCACATCCTCCGGAGGTCTGGCGCGGGCGCCTGCGATGCAGGTCCCGAAGCGAGGAGGCGCATCGAGAGCCAGCAGCTTCTCGATCTCAACCGTATGAAGCCAGCTGTCCCCGAAGTCATAGAGGTAGGTGAATGACGTGCCCGGCTCCCGGTCGAAGTCGCGCAACCGCACCTCTTGCTCGTCGAACACGCGCGGGTCATCCTCAAAAGCGCCGTCCTCGAGCAGCTCCGGATCGCCATAGCGCAGGCCGCCAATGCGGAACTCATGCAGGTGGTAGTCCCACCAGTTGAACGCCGCCTGGATCGCAAGATGCAGCTGTCCCAGATGCCAGGTCCACGGCACCACCAGCCGCCGCCACACGGGCGGCTCGATCTCGGCCAGGGTGATCTTGATCTGGAGCGCGTTGGGATCTTTCCAGGACATGCCCCAGTGGACCTGTCACCGGGGGCGGCGTCAACTAGCCGGACGCGTCCGACGACAACTAGACCGCGGCACTCTTAGCCTCCGTCGCGGTCCGGCGTCGATAGCTCTCGGTGTTGAGCTCCAGAATGGTGGCGTGGTGCACCAGACGATCAATCGCCGCCACCGTCATGGCGGGATCCGGGAAGATTTGATTCCAGGTGCTGAAGGGCTGATTACAGGTCGTGATCAGAGAGCGGCGCTCATAGCGCTCGGCAATCAACTCGAACAGGACGCTCGTTTCCGCCTGATCTTTGCGCACATAGCCGAGATCGTCGAGGATCAGGCAATCGAAGCGGTCGAGTTTGGTCAGGGTCGCCGGCAGGCTCAGATCACGCCGGGCGGCCTGCAGCTTCTGAACCAGATCGGTGGTGCGCGTGAACAGCACCCGCTGGCCGGCCTCGATCAGGGCGGTGCCGATCGCAGCGGCGAGGTGCGTCTTGCCGGTCCCAGAGGGGCCAAACAGCAGAATGTTGGCACCTTGGTCGAGCCAGGCATCGCCTTCCGCCAGGGCCAGGACCTGCGCCTTGCGCAGGCTCGGCACCGCGGAGAAGTCGAAGGTCGCAAAGGTCTTGCCATGGGGCAGGTCGGCCTCGGCGAGATGGCGGGCAATGCGTCGACTGTGTCGCTCATGGATCTCGTGCTCGCACAGGGCAGCAAGGAAGCGGGCCGATCCCCAGCCTTCCGCATCGGCCCGGGCGCCGATCTCCTGCCAGAGCCGCGAGATGGTCGGCAGACGCAAGGTGGTGAGCAGGACCGGCAACTTCGCCGTGTCGACCGGCGGCGCGGCGGATGAGGATCGGGTCATGGTGCGGCCCCTTCTGAAGCAGCGATGGGATCGACAGGGATCAGGCAGTCGTACACGCTCGGATCCGGCGCCCTCACATGGACAACCGGCGCCTGGACGTTCAACGGCCCGGCCACGACGGTCCGGGCTTGGTCGAGATCCGGGAGGCCGCCGCCGGCGAGAACCCTCGCGAGATGATCGGCCAGCTGGGCCTCGCAGGCGTGCGTGGCCGCCAGATGCAGCAGGCCGACATAGACCCGGCACGCCTGTCTTGGATCGAGCCTGGCATCAAGTACCTCCCAGGCCTGCCGGAAGGCGGTCTGCGGGAACAGATCCTCCCGGAAGACCGAGTGCCGAAAGGCCTGCGGCTTCTTCACGAGAGCATGGACCAGATGCCGGTAATCGACAACGCGGACACCGGGACCGCCGCGTTTGAAGTAGCGGCGCGGGACCGTCAGCACCGGGCTCAGCCCGAGATGGCAGACAAGACGGTCATCGTAGATGTGCACCTTGAGGCGACAGCCGACGAGGCGCGAGGGCACGGTGTAGAGGACGTTGCGCACCGAGATCGTGCCGGAGCGTGTGACGGTGACAGTCGCCACCGAGTAGTCGCTGGTGCGAAAGCGCGGCAAAGGAGCCAGTGCCTTGCGCTCGATGGCAAGCGCCGCCTGCACGGCTGCGTTCTTGCGCATGGCGAAGTCCTGCAGAAAAGCCTGGTACGCCTCCAGGTCGGCGAAGTCTTTCGAGCCGCGCAAGTCGAGAGCTTCGCGTAATCCGAGCTTGAGATGGCCATGGGCGGCTTCGACCGATCCATTCTCGTGGGCGATGCCGGCATTGTTGCGGGTGGGCTGCAGACCGTAATGGCTGCAGAACGCGGCATAGGCCTTAGCCTCGTCCTCGCGCTCGGCGAGGTTGCGATAGGCGGCCGAGAGCCGGTCGGTGCGATGCTCGCGCGGGACGCCGCCGAGCTGCCAGAGTGCCTCCTGTAGGCCTTCGGTGAGAGCCGTGAAGCTCTCTCCGCCGCAGATGGCTTTGATGAAGCGCCAGCCGGAATAGGCAAGCCAGAAATGGTAGAGCAGATGGGGAAAGGGTCGGCCGGCGATGGTCACGCCGAGCTTGGCGCCATTGGTAAAGTCCGAGAGAGCCTGTCGGCCGGGCGGGTGCTCCTGTCGGAAGATCAGCTCGCGCTCCGGTCCCTCGGTGGCGCGCCAATGGGCCACCCGGCGCTGCAGCGAGCGCAGGTGGCCGTCGCCATAGCGCCCAGGATGCAGCCGTTGCAACTCTTCGAGCAAAGTGGTGGCCCGGATCTGGGGCGCGGCCTCCAGCATCGGCACGAGTTCGTCGCGCCAGACTGCGGCGAACGGATCCGGACGCGTCCGGTAGCGCCGTCCCTCGCGCTGGCTGGGAAGAACCGGGTCGGCTTCGATGCGCCGGCCGGTGCGCTCGCTGAACCCGGCCCGTGCCGCAGCGGCGGCCTGAGAATATCCGTCCTTGCGTGAACTCATGTAGCGCCTGACCTGGCGGTCGGTGACGTGAATGCCCGGCATCAACCTTCTCCCGCAATCGGGAGAAGAGTGATGCATCTCACACCAAACCGGCCATCTCTGTCGTCATCAGGCGGACATCATAGTTGGCGTCGTACACCGTGGTGTGCTTCGATGAGAGCCCGATCCAACTCATCGGCGAGACGCGTCAGCCGCTCCCGGCCATGCCCGGGCAGATTGAGCGCATTGACTACGAGTATCGCCGCTGCGGCACGGTGAACCTGTTCGTGTTCTTGGATGCGCATCACCCCTGGCGCAAAGTGAACGTCACGGATCGCCGGACGGCCAAGGACTTTGCTGGGTGCATGCGCGAGCTGGGGGATGTCGACTTTCCGCAGGCCGAGCGGATCCGGGTGGTGATGGACAATCTGTCGACGCACACGCCTGGCTCCCTCTACGAGGCTTTCCCGCCTGACGAGGCGCATCGCATCCTGAGACGGCTGGAGTTCCACTTCACCCCCAAGCACGCGAGTTGGTTGGTCGGGACCGCAGTGTCTTGTGACAGCTTTGTCCATGCCATCAATTGCTGATAGGTCCGATCCCACCGGCGCTGCCCGTCCGGATGAGGCTGGCATGTCCGGTGCACCCGCCACTCCCGCATCGTTGCCTCCTGCTGCAGATCTGCTCTGCGGCACAGGGCAATTCCCTGGCTCCGGCTGGCGCAAGTGCAACGGCAACCGCCACCAACTTAACCTGAGCTGTCCGAAGCTGCTCAGGCAGAATTTGTCATTTGTGATTAAACCATCTCGACCTTCCAGCGCATGACGTACCAGTCGAGCATCTGGATCGCGTCGGCGCGGGAACGCACCGGCAGATCCGTGATCAGCTTCCAGTCAATCCGCGCCCGGTCTTTGGGGGTGTGACGTTCCTGCGCGTGGATCACCGTCAGGGTCAGAGCCGGATAGCGCTTCTGCTTGCCGACCGGCGGCAGAACATGGATGCGGCGATACCTGAGCTCCACCACCGCCAGGCTCACAGCGCCTTTTGGGCTGCGGACCTCGACCTGATGCCGTCCTCTGACCGTCACCTCCTGCATCTCGTCCGCAATGGTGTGCTGGCCATCACCCGCCAGCCGATCCACGCAGGTCCGCACCAGGAAGTGCGTGCCCAAAGCCTGAGCCGTGCAGAAGAACCCGTAGATGTCGTTCTCGCGGTCGCCGATATGGATGCAGCGTTCCGGCGCGCCAAACAGCGCCACGGACTGCTTCATGCACTCGAGCCAGCGGATGCTCTCCTTCTGGTCGATCGGCACCCGGGTCGGGTTGATCCTGCGCTTGAGTTCCTTGGTGCCTTTGAACTGAGCTCTCGTCCAGAACTTGATCGCCGACAGCCCGAGTGGCAGCCCCTCTGCGGTTACGGCCAGGCAGGAGTGCATCAGCAGCCCGCACACCGTGTGCATCCTGTAGCGGCCTTCCTTGTCGCGCCCGCTGTTGACCCGGCAGATGGACCCAATCCGCCGGGGCTGTGCGCGCTGGTAGGGCAGTTCCGTAGTGTCCTGAATGACCAGGATCGGGCCATCGACCGCAGCAAAGCGGCTGCGGGTGGCCTGGAAGTGGCCCTGAAGGATCGCGTGCTCGGAGACTTTGGCATTGGACAGGAAGCGATAGGCTGCTTTGGTGTTGGCCCAGTCCTGGCAGGCCAGCGGAAGGCTGCCTCCGACGGCGCCGGCAATCTGGACGAGAAGCTTGCGGAGGCGCCGGCCGAGACGTTGATCGGGCAAGCTGCAGCCGGCGAGCTCCCGATCGACCCAGGCGACGACATCCGCAGCATCGTCAATGGAGTGGGGTGCCGGGAGCGAGGCCCTCGTCATGGTGTGGCACCCGCACAGCCGCAGCTTCGCGGGCCAGAGATCACCTGACATGATCCCGGCCTGCGGGTCTGAGCATGATTACGGGAGGGATGAGATAGAACCCAGTCCATGGGGCACCTCTCTCCAGGGATGAGGAGCCAGACAGGGAATCATGCCGGTTTCAGCCAGGCAAGCGCTGCCGTTCAACGCCAGAATTGTGGGTAATTGCAAGGTGGCAGGTCCAGGTTCGTCACTATCGGCCGCTGGTCGAACGCATCATCAGACAGAGCGAGCGGCGGGTGCTGGCCGGTGAGCCGGTCCCCGCCAGCGAGAAGTTGGTGAGCCTGTTCGAAGAGCATGCCGATATCATCGTCAAAGGCAGCCGCGATACTGATATGGTCACAAACTCAACCTCACCACCGGCAGGAGTGGCATGATCCTCGATCTGGTGATCGAAGCCGGTAACCCGGCCGACAGCGACCGCTTGCTGCCGATGCTGGCGCGCCACGTCGCCCTCTATGGCCAAGCGCCGCGGCAAGCGGCGGCCGATGGCGGCTTTGCCACACGCAACAACCTGGCCACAGCGAAGGCGTGGGGCGTCTGCGACATGGCCTTCCACAAGAAAGCCGGCCTTCGGATCGAGGACATGGTCAGAAGCAAATGGGTTTATCGCAAGCTGCGCAACTTCCGTGCCGGCATCGAAGCCGGCATCTCATGCCTCAAGCGCGCTTACGGCTTGGCGCGTTGCACCTGGCGCGGCCTCGATCATTTCAAGGCTTATGTCTGGTCCTCGGTCGTGGCCTACAACCTCGTCCTCTTCACACGCCTCAACTCAAGCTGACGCCGATCTGCCGTTTGGAATCCGTGGTACCGGTCCAACATCGGTCTCGCGGCGTGCACTTCATCGCGCCCGTGATGCCGGTTTCGCCAAAAACGGCGCGGTCTTCGCTGTCAATGCCCCTACAATCGCTTCTCGATGAGCGTAAGTGCCTGCAAACGCCCCAAAATATGTGCGTTTGTGGACGGAAACTAGTCTAGGAGATCCGCCGACCGGCGGAGTGATGTCCCTTGTCGGGACGAGGCAACAGCCATCGCGTGGGCTTTGTTGCGGCCTGAGACCTGATCCTCAGGGAGCAGATTGACCGCGTCTGCAACATAGCGAGGCTGAAGCTTCCGACCCCATCATGCGGCGGTGTCTGCCGACCGCGGAGAGAACCATGACCCGACAGGTGATATCAGCCGAACTGACGGAAAGGGCCGCTCCAAGGGCTTGACCAGAATCCCCGGAGTAAGAGAACAGAGCCCGTATGAGGACTGGACGTTCACCGCCTATCCCTAACTTTGCGCAGGGGTTCCGCCATCAGCTTCGCGAGCTGTTCGTCTGGCGCCGGGATGTTCGTCACTTCCGGTCAACTCCGATCTCGCCAGACGTGCTCACGGGTCTGCTTGAACTAGCTCATCTGGCACCTTCGGTGGGCCTGAGCCAGCCCTGGCGCTTCGTTCTCGTTGAGAATCCGCAACGGCGAGCCGCTATCGTCCAGAACTTTGAGGTCTGCAACGCGCAGGCCCTGATGGATGAACCTGTGGAGCGCGCTCAGGTTTATGCCAGGCTCAAGCTGGCCGGCTTGCAGGAGGCGCCGGTTCATCTGGCCGTATTTGCCGAGGGCACCACGCTGCAAGGTCATGGCCTGGGCCGGCGCACCATGCCCGAGACTGTGCAGTATTCGGCCGTGATGGCCATCCACACCCTGTGGCTGGCGGCGCGGGTCGAGGGAATCGGGGTCGGCTGGGTGTCGATCCTGGATCCTGCCACCGTTGCCATGATCCTGGAGGTACCTTCGCACTGGACGTTTATCGGCTACCTGTGTCTGGGCTATCCTGCTCACACCGATGACACGCCGGAACTCGAACGCCAAGGCTGGCAGGCGCGGACAAAGATGCAGCTTCTGCGGCGCTGACCCTGGTTGCCGTCTCTACGGGGTATGAGCATCGTCTGCGCTCGGGCCAGCGGGGCGATGTTACGCAAGCGCCGGTCTTGCTCGCAGGCCCGACACGTCCTTGCCTCTAAGGCCTATGACAGCAATGCGTTACGCTCGACCATCACCGCAATGGGAGCCGCAGCCGTCATCCCTTGCAATCCGCCCCCAAACAGCCGATCCCCTACGACTTCGACGCCTCGCCTGTGCCCTGATCTGCCAGCGTTTGACTGACGGGAACGCGATCATGAGAGGGCGGCCATGACCCGGACCGAGATTCTGGCGCCCTATCGCCCGATCCGGGCAGGGATCCGCCGTGTGCTGAGCGAAGCGACGAAGGCGTGCGGCCGGGCGGATCTGAACCGGGCCATCAGGCAGGTTGCTCCGTGGGCTGAGGCGGAGGCGCTGGAGGAGGAGTTCACAGCCGAAATGCTGGTCGATGTCGCACTGTTCGAGCCGAACCAGCGTGGCCGGCGTGCTTTCGACCGCTTTCTCGCCGAGAAAGGCGAGAGCATGACCGAGGTGGATTGGGCCTTGGCCGAGCGCATGGCCGGGGCGTGGTTCTCGATCTTCCGGGTGGCCGAGCGGCATGAGGCCGCCGGACTCTGGCTGGAGGATCTGCTGGCCGGACAGCGTCGCGTCTGGCTCGTCGACGAGGCCCTCGAGGTCTCCGCCTCCGAAGATGCTGTCATCGGCTTGCGGCTGTTCGATGCAGGGCCGTTCCATGCCGGCTTTGGCATTATCGTGGCGCCCGACGCCGAGACACTCGACTTCTGCCTGGCAGCGAAGGAACGCGGTGAGCCCTTGCCGTTCCGCCATTCCCTGGCCGCGACACTCTACGGTGACCAGCCCCGGGCCAACGCACCGCCTGGCCCTGCCGACCTCGCCTTGCTGGAGATCTTGACGGAGATGCGGATCTCGTCCCCGTCAGCGCAGACGATGCCTGGGACGAAGAAGGCTGGCCGCCAGCCACTATCCAATCCACGCAACACACCGCAGCCTCGAAAAAGGAGGTAATTGGGATCGGCTCTTACCTCGACTCGTATGAGGCGGATGATCAAGCGTTCTCATCGTGAGACCCATCACCGAATGCAGCGGCTGGGTGGGTAAGCCGGGTCAAGCGAGCCTTCTGCTCGCGTTGTCCACTCGTATCCGGCGGAACCAGGGTTCCTGACCAAGATGCCTCATTCAGGCAAGCCGGCTTGAGGAGGTGGGACCCATCTTTGGCGACGGCAGCAAACCCTGTCCAGCTCCGGTCACACACCATCCCGCCCGTCCGGTGCATTCTCCAGCGATGCGCCGGCCGAATCTTTGTTAGGCCGCTTTCAGGCACGCTCCCTCTGGTACAAGGCCTGTAGTGAGATACCGCCACAAAGCCACCAGGAGCTTGCGGGCGAGCGCCACGGCGTTGATCTTGCGGATACGGCCCCGGGCGGGTCCCACCCGCTCGTGGAACCAGCGCGCCAGCTTGCTCTCCGGCCGGTACCGCAGCCACAACCAGGCCAGCTCAATCATCGCCTTGCGCAGGAGCGGATTGCCGGCCTTCGAGATCCCCTGTTCGCGCTGCCGCTGACCGCTGTCAAACGGACTGGGGGTGAGCCCGGCATAGGCCGCCACCTCCTTTCGGGTGGCAAACGGGCGATCCAGCCCCTCGCGCACTGGGATCGTGGCCAACTCGGTGCCGATGCCGCCGAGCCTGGCCAGACAGGCGATCGTCTCCGCATCGGCATCACCAGCCTCAGGCTCCATCACCGCGGCATCGCGCGCTCTCTCGACCGCTACGATCTGCTCCAGCACCAGTTCCAGCCGCTTGAACTCGCGTTCGATTCCCCCTGCAGCCGGCATGGCAGCTCATGCCCATCGCCAGTGCGCAGTTCGCCCAAGCGCTCCCATCGGTCCTGCCGCAGGGGCTGGAAGTCGTAGATGGACTTGTTTCGGGAAAGATACTGCTGGCGAATTCATCATGCTGGGATGGGAGCCATCATGAGCTTGGTGAATGCGGATTGCCGTGTTCGTGCGAGCGGCGTGTCCGCGAACCAAGCCCCTAGCCGGATGAGGTTCATGGCAGCCGCCGTCAGCACGTGTTGCAGATGCGTCTTGGCAAGACCGATGTAGCGCGAGCGCCGCAGATGCAGGACCCGAACGCCCGCCGAAATCGTTCCCTCGATCCCGGCGCGCTGCCGGTAGTCCCGTGCGAAGGTTGGTTGTGCTTCACGGGTCCGAGCAGCTTCGAGCGTCTCGTGTTCCTCTCGCGGTCGGAGCGTGAGAAGGCGCCGGGCACTGCGGGTGCATTGCCGCTTTAACGGACACGGCCGACAATCGCTTGTTGAGAAGCGAACTTTGAATGCGGTCCGTCCCTGATGGTAATCCGGCCCCCAACTTCGGCTCTCGCGTCTGGCCGGACAGATTGCCACTTCCCGCTCCCAGTCGAGGAGGAAGTCCTGCACCGTGAAGCCCTCGCCCGACCGGGCCTGCCACTGGTAGTCCTTGGGAGCCGGCCCTAACAGCGTGACGCCCTTCCTCCGGCTGGCGACAAGTTGGTCGGCCGCGACATAGCCGGCATCGACAAGATGAGTGTCAGGCAGCAGACCTTTGGCCTCAAGGGCCTCATGGATGTCTTCGAGAGCGTCGCGATCGACAACAGGTGCCGGCGTGGTCTCCACATGCGTGATCAAGTGTGGTCCGCCCTCGTCGCACGTCTCGGTCAGATGGACCTTGTAGCCGATCCAGATCGTGGACTGCTTCTTGGCGTAGTGCACCTGCGGATCGTAGGGCGAGGCGACCATCAACAGCGAGGGTGGAAACCCCTCCTGGTCAGTCCGCCACCGCACCAGGGGAGTGGCCTCAGGTCCGGCAGCCGGGTCATCGCCAATGATGGAGAAGTTCTGAAGCCAGGCCTGCCGCAGCAACTCAACAGCCGGGATCTGCCGCAGCCATATTGGCGCGCCAGGAGCCATGATGGCCGCGAGCAACTGATGACCATCGCGACCGATCTGCTCGGCATGAGCGCGCCGCTTCGCCTCGCCTTGCGGCACGTCATGATCGCCCGCCCGCCGATCATAGCGCTCCAGCCAAGCAGGATCAGCATGGACGCGCAGCCATTCGGGCGCTGCGGACGCCAATGCATTCAGGGCAGCGCGCAGCGTCTCTGTCACGCATTCAAGACGATTCAGAGAGCGGACGGCCCCAAGCACATGGGTAGAGTCGGTGCGCTGGCGGCCCCGGGCGTTCACCAGCTTCTGCGCCCGGCATGGTCTTGCTTCAGTTTAGTGGAGAGCGGTTTTGTAGCGGTCCGGCCAGCCTTTCAAACTGAACCGGGCTGACATAGTCCAGTGTCGAATGACGCCGGACGGGATTGTAGAAGCCATCGATGTAACGACCAATTGCCGCCTTGGCCTTAACTCTCGTCTGGAAGACGGTGCGCCAGACCAACTCGGACTTCAAGGTCTTGAAGAAGGTCTCGACCACCGAATTATCGTAACAGTTCCCTGTCCCGGACATCGAGATCCGGATGCCGTGCTTCCTCAGCTCGGCCTGATACGCGATCGAACAATACTGGACGGCCGCGGTCCGCGTGGTGGGTCAGCCCCTCACCGGGTCTGCGGATCGCCAGAGCCTTGCGCAGCGCCTCGAGCGCGAGTTCCTTGTGCAGCCGGTCACTCACCGCCCAACCAACCACCCGGCGAGCAAACAGATCGAGGACCACGGCCAGATACAGCCAGCCCTCGTTCGTCCACACGTATGAGATATCGGCGTTCCATTTCTGGTTCGGACGAGTGGCTGAGAAATCCTGCTCGAGCAGGTTGGGTGCGATCGGAAAGGCGTGGTGGCTGTCAGTGGTGCGTTTGAAGCGCCGCTTCTGCCGCACCTTGAGGCCATTCTCCCGCATCAGCCGGGCGGTCCGACGGCGACCGACTTGCAGTCCTTCATCCTGCAGCTCGCGGGTCATGCGTGGACTGCCATAGGTCCCCTTCGAGAGGGTGAAGGCCGAGCGGATGTGGGCCAACAGCACCAGATCCTCCCGCTGGCGCGGGCTGGCTGGACGCGATCTCCAGGCGAAGTAGCCGCTGGGGCTGACATCGAGGACGTGGCACAGACGGGTGACGGGGAAGCTCTCTTTCGCCGCATCGATGAACCGGAACTTCATCGACTTCCCTCCTTGGCGAAAAAAGCTGTTGCCCGCTTCAGGATCTCCCGCTCCTGACGCAGGATCTCGTTCTCGCGCCGCAGCCGCTTCAGCTCGGTCGCCATGTCCTCCTGCCGCTCCTCGGGCGGAGCGTCGATCTCGTGCTCATGGCGACGGTCGATCCAGCTGCGCAGGGTCGACAGGCCGACGCCGAGATCCTCAGCAATCGCCCGTCGGCTGCGGCCGCTGGTCAGAGCGAGCCGCACCGCCTCATCCCGAAACTCTCTCGTAAAGCGTGTGTGGGGCATGGAGCACCTCCTGGATGATAAGAAGTGCTCTCCACTTTCCCGATACTGCTGGCGAGTTCGTCACGCTGGGGTCGGAGCCATCATGAGCTTGGTAATTGCGGATTGACGAGTTTGCGCAAGTGGTGCGCCACTAATCCAAGCACCAATACGGATTGACGCGTTCGTGCAAGCGGTGTGCCGGTAATCCAGGCAGCGGGTGCCGTCCGGGAGGTGGTAGACTTTTGAGGGTGGCGTAGTCTCCGGGTGCTGCAACCCACACAGCGGGATTCGGGCGTTGGAGCGCTCCGGTCCCGTGGGAGACCACGCCATGACGGACCTTATCAGCAAGACAGATGCTGCGCATCCTGCCGGCCAGCCGCAAGCCCGGCTTTTCGACGATTGGATCGACCCGATCGAGACCGGCGTGCGCGAGCGGGTGCGGGGCTGGATCGAAGCCCTCATTCAGGCGGAACTCGAGGCGGCTCTGGGCCGGCCGCGCTATGGCCGCAAGGAGCGTCCCGCACCACCCGCCTCCACTCACGGCTATCGCCATGGCAGCCGCTGCCGCAGCCTGACCGGCACCTTTGGCCAGACAGAGATTTCGGTGCCGCGAGCGCGCTTGCGTACCGAGGATGGCCGCACCACTGAGTGGAGAAGCGCAACCCTTCGGGCTTATCAGCGGCGCACCAAGGCCGCCGATGCGCTGATTGCCTCAGCGTATCTGGCCGGCACCAACACCCGGCGGGTCCGCCGGGCCTTAGCCGCCCTGTTCGGCGGAGCCATCGGCAAGGACACGGTCAGCCGGGTCTGGCGCAAGGTGCAGACCGACTGGCAAGCCTGGAACCAGCGCTCGCTCGCCGACGAGCCGATCGTCCGGCTGATCCTTGACGGCACGGTGGTGCGGGTCCGGCTCGACAGGAAGGCGACCTCGATTTCGCTGCTGGTGGTGATCGGGGTGCGCGAGGATGGCCAGAAGGTGCTGCTGGCGGTCAAGAACATGGGCGGGGAGACCACGGCCGCCTGGCGTGCGGTGCTCGACGACCTCGTGGCACGCCAGCTGCGCCGGCCGGCCTTTGTCATTGTGGATGGCGCGCCGGGCCTGGAGCAGGCGCTCGCGGCGGTGTGGGAGGGGGTCCCGCTGCAGCGCTGCACGGTGCATAAGCACCGCAATCTGCTCGCCCATGCGCCCAAGCGGCTGCATGAGGAGATCACGGCCGATTACACGGATATGATCTATGCCGCCACGGCCGAGGAGATGAAGGAGCGGCGCAAAGCCTTTGTTCGCAAATGGCAGCTGCGGCATCCGGCGGTGGCCGACAGCCTGGAGGAGGCCGGCGAGGCACTGTTTGCGTTCACAAAGCTGCCGCCCTCGCAGTGGAAGTCGGCCCGAACCACCAATGCGATCGAGCGGCTGCATGAGGAGTTCAAGCGGCGGATCAAGACCCAGACGGTGCTGCCTTCAGCGGCGACCGCGGCCATGCTGTTCTGGGCGCTGCTGGCGTCCGGCCAGATCACGATGCGCAAGGTCGATGGCTGGAAGACGCTTCCCAAAATCTCATCGAGCCAGGAGATGATTGACGTTGCTGCTTAACCCCATATCCTAAGCATGCTGGAGACTGCGCCACTCCAATTTCTACAGCCCTCGCGCCGCTGCCAGGCAGCGAGCCGTCAGCACGTGTTGCAGATGCGTTTTGGCGAGACCGATATAGCGCGAGCGCCGCAGATGCAGGACCCGGACGCCCGCCGAAATCGTTCCCTCGATGCCGGCGCGCTGTCGATACTCTTTTGAGAAGGCAAGCTGCTCCTCGCGCTGGCGAGCCGCTTCCAGCGTCTCGTGTTCCTCGCGTGGTCGTAGCGTGAGCAGGCGCCGCTCGCTTCGGGGACACTGTGTCTTCAGGGGACAAGGTCGACAATCTGTTGTCGAGAAGCGAACTTTGAAGGCGGTTCGCCTCTGATGGTAGTCGGGACTCCAGCTCTTGCTCTGATGCCCTGCCGGGCAGGTCGCGACTTCCCGCTCCCAATCGAGGAGGAAGTCCTGCATCGTGAAGCCCTCGCCTGACCGGACCTGCCACTGATAATCCTTGGGAGCCGGCCCTAAAAGCGTGACGCCTTTCTTCCGGCTGGCGACAAGCTGGTCAGCCGCAACATAACCGGCATCGGCCAGATGGATATCGGGCAGCAGACCCTTGGCTTCGAGCGCCGCATGGATGTCCTCGAGCGCGTCGCGATCAACGACGGGTGCCGGCGTGGTCGCCACGTGCGTTATCAGGTGTGGTCCGCCTTCGTCGCACGTCTCGGTCAGATGCACCTTGTAGCCGATCCAGATCGTTGATTGCTTCTTGGCGTAGTGCACCTGCGGATCGTAGGGCGAGGCGACCATCAGCAAGGAGGGTGGAAACCCCTCCTGATCAGTCCGCCACCGCACCCGAAGTGGCGCCGCAGTTCCTGTGGTCGGAGCATCGTCGATCAGGCAGAAGTTCTGGACCCAGGCCTGCCGCAACAACTCAACAGCCGGGATCTGTCGCAGCCATATTGGCGCACCAGGAGCCATGATGGCCGCAAGCAACTGATGACCATCGCGACCGATCTGCTCGGCGTGGGCGCGCCGCTTCGCCTCGCCTTGCGGCACCTCGTGATCGCCAGCCCGCCGGTCATATCGCTCCAGCCAGGCAGGATCCGCCTCAGCGCGCAGCCACGCGGGGGCGGCGATCGCCAAGGCATTCAGGGTAGCCCGCAGGGTCTCGGTCACGCACTCGAGGCGGTTCAGGAAGCGGACGGCTCCGAGGACATGGGTGGAGTCGGTGCGCTGCCGGCCCCGGGCGTTCAGCAGCTTCAGGTCACGGCACAGCGCCAGGAGAGTGTCGAGCAGATGCTCCTCCGCGCCGCCTGCCACAAGACGGCCGCGGAACTCGCTGAGAACCGAAGCGTCGAAGCCGGGATCGGTCAGCTCCAACCCTAGCAGATACTTCCAGTCGATGCGGCTGCGAACAGCATCGGCCGCCCGCCGGTCGGACAGGTTCTCGGCGAACTGGAGCAGGGTCACCAGCGCCAGCCGCCATGGGCATTCCGCCGGTTGTCCGCGATGGGCGAAGAGCGGCGGTATGCATCCGCGGAGGACCGCGGAATTTCGACCGCGGCGTGGTAAAGTGGCCGCATGGAGATCGACCACGACAAGATCGATGAGGCGGTTCTCGCCCTGCTGTGGCTGACGCTGCATGATGGCTATCGGGCCTGGAAGGGTTTTGACTGGGCAACGATGAACAGGCTCTATGAGAAGGGCCTGATCTGTGACCCGGTCAACAAGACCAAGTCCGTCGTGCTCACCGATGAGGGGCTCCAGAAGGCTGAGGAACTCTTCAAGGCGCTGTTTACGCGACAGCCCTGAGATCAGGCGGCCGCCTGCTGATCCCGCAAGGGCTCCCAGTTCCAGGGCAGGAGCTCGACAAGGCGCCTGGCTGGATGCTCCGGCAGTCGTGCCAGCACGTCAGCCAGCCAAGCGCGCGGGTCAACCTCATTGAGCTTGCAGGTCTCGACCAGCGTGTACAGCGCCGCTGCCCGATGGCCACCCACATCCGAGCCGGCAAACGTCCAGTTCCGGCGCCCGACGGCAATGCCGCGGATCGCCCGCTCGGCGGCATTGTTCGACAGGCAGACCCGCCCGTCGTCGAGGAAGAGCGCGAACGAAGCCCAGCGCCGCAGCATGTCATTGATGGCTTTGGCGGTCTCACTCTTGGGCGACAACCGTCCACGCTGAGCCCGCAACCAGCTCTCCAGATCATCCACCAGAGGCTTGGATTGAGCCACACGGACAGAGCGTCGCTCGTCAGGCGGCCGGCCGATGATTGCGCGCTCAATCGCAAACAGGGCATCGATGCGCTTGACCGCCTCGATCGCGATCGGTGCCTTCTTCAACTCAGCCAGTTCAAAGAATGGGCGGCGCGCATGTGCCCAACACGCTGCCTCAGTCGCCGTGCCGGTCGCACGACCCGGTTCATACAGTTGCCCGAAGCCGGAATAGGCATCCGCCTGCAGGATCCCGCTGTAGGTCTTCAGGAAAGACTGCGGGTGCTCACCCTTGCGATCGGCCGAGTAATAGTAAACGGCCGCGGGTGGATCGGCCCCGGCGAAGGGACGATCATCGCGCACCACGGTCCAGAGCCGACCGGTTTTGGTCTTGCCCTTGGCCAGCACCGGCACCGGCGTGTCATCCGCGTGCAGCCGCTCGGCTTTGAGGACATGCTCGGTGATCAGCGCACTCAGAGGCTGGGTCGCCACCGCGACCGCACCGATCCAGTCGCACAGGGTCGAGACATCGAGATCGACCCCTTCCTGGGCAAACACTGTGCTCTGGCGGGTCAGCGGCAGATGCAGCCCGAACTTGCCAACCGTGATCTCAGCCAGCAGGTGGGGACCGGCACGGCCGCGCGGAATGGCATGGAAGCGTGCGGGCGTCTCGGTGATCGTCTCGCAGGCTGCGCAGCTGAACTTCTCACGGACCGTCTCCACCACAACCCACCGCGCCGGAATGCGCTCCAGGGTCTCGCTCACGACTTCCCCGAGTTTGCGCAGGCCTCCGCCACAGCAGGCGCAGGCGGTCGGGCCAGGAAGGACAACGCGCCGGCGTGGCAGGTGTCCGGGCAAGGGCCGGCGGGCGGGCTTGGCCCGCTTCAACTCTTCGACCGTCCACTGGGGGACCTCCGGTGCTGCCGCGGCATCCTTCGCCTCGGCCTCGGCATCCAGGTGAGCGGCGCTCTCCTCCAGGTCCTCCAGAGCGAGCATCAGTTGTTCGAGACGGGCACTGCGTTCCGATGAGGTGCCGAAGTGCTGGCGGCGCAACTTGGCGATCTGCAGCTTGAGCCGTTCGATCTCGAGTTCCAGGGCATAGCGGACGGCGTGGGCTTGCGTGACTTCAAGCCGGGCGACTTCCAGCGCAGCGCGCGCGATCTCCAGATCCCCCGCCCGGGCTTCTGCCGCCAGGAGTGCGGCGCGCTCGGCGCGGATCATCGCGTGAGCGTCAGCCAGACTGGCGGGAAGCGGATCGGGGTGATTTGCCACGCTTCGAGTGTGCCACGGAAGCGTTGATTTGCAAGGCTTTGACGCTCATCCGGCGGCGGTCGGGCGCCAGGTTTGCTGGGGATTGCGCCAGTCGATGCCTTCCAAGAGATAGCCCAACTGCGCGGTGGAAATCGCCACCGTGCCGTCGGCCGGCGAGGGCCACAGAAAACGGCCCCGATCAATGCGCTTCGAGAACAAACACAGGCCCTGGCCGTCATACCAAAGAACCTTGATCAGATCGCCTCTGCGGCCCCGGAAGACGAACAGGTTGCCCGAATGCGGATCGCGCTGGAGCGTCTCCTGCACGAGCAGGGAGAGGCCGCCAGAACCTTTGCGCATATCGGTGTGGCCGGTGGCGAGCCACACGCGCACGCCGGTCGGGACCGGGATCATGCCAGGCTCTCCACCACCTGCAGCACCCGCCGCAGCGCCTCGGCATCGACCTCGCGATCCACGCGAATGCGGCGCCCGCGGCCCAGGACGATCTCGATCAGGCCGGTACGCCGCGATGGCGAGGCCACCGACGGAGCCTGGGCTGGGACGGGCGTGATCTCGACCGGCATGAAGGCGGGACCGACGTCACCCAGTCGGCCTTCGCGAGCCAGACGGCGCCAGGTGAAGACGACACTGGGCGCGAGCCCCTGACGGCGGGCCACTTCGGTCACCGTCACGCCCGGCTGCATTGTCTCTTCCACGATCTGGAGTTTGTCCGGGAGGCTCCAGCGCCGCCGGCGCTCTGTGCCGAGAACTTCGATCTTCATCGATCTACTGACCTTAAAGCGAGCCTTAAGGTCAGAACGTCACGCGCAAACCTCACTCTCACAAGAGGGCGCACACCGAGTGCATACGAGCGGCGCGAACTGGGCGTCGGTGAAGATCGTCCCAAGGTGGTCGCGCAAGCGCAGATAGGCATTGCCCTGGGGGAAGGCTGCACGGGCCACGGTTGCGGTCGAAGTCGGAACATCACCACTCACGGTTGGGTGAAGCGACATGGAACCCTCCAGGTCTGGACCCAAGCCCCTACAGCCTGAACGCAGACCTCCGCTCCAACGCATTCGCCAGCAGTATCTAAACTGAAGCAAATCCATGTGGCCGGGCGCTGCACGCTCAAGCCATGTGCCTTCAGGGGCCGCTCCAGATAGCGCTGATGATAGTGGATCTGAAACTCGCGCTCGATCAGGGCCGCAATGCGCTTCAGGGTCCAGCGCTCGGTCGCAAAGCCGGCGGCCATGGCACCCCGGTCCAGGAGCCGAGCCAGATGAGCCCAGGCCTCCTCCTCAAGCCGGGGCGCTCGTCCAGTTCTGGCTCGGGCGGCCAATCCGCGCCGGCCCTGCTGAGCCAGGGTGGCGGCCCAACGCGAGACACTGGCGCGACTGCCCCCAAGTTAAGTTGCCGGGCGATCTCGGCTTGGCAGAGCCGCCCCTGGCGCAACAGCCTCGCGGCCGCAAGGCGGCGCTCCTCCATCTGCCCCGGCGTCAGATGCGCCGGACGCCAAATGTTGTCCTCCATCGCGCACCTCCTCACGAGGATCGACACCGCCCTATGTTATACCACCTTCGTGAAGATCATTAGGTGATCAGCCGTCGACATCGGTTTCGAGATGAGTTCTTGTAGTCAGCCATTGGTCTTGGCCCGTCAATACATAACTGCGTTGAGTGTGACATAGACGGGCGAACCCGCCTCGAACTGTGCGCTGCCCCGCGCGACCAGCCAGCCATCCGCACGCTCCAGGCGCGCAACGATCTGCAGCGTTGGCGAAGCAGTCGAGCTTGCGGGCGGGGACAAGGAAAAGGCTATCGCCTTTAACCCGCCGTCGCTTTTGGTGCGCGTTTTCGCGGCGCGACGTCGCGAATCATCCTGAATGGCAGGGTCCTCGAGATAAATCTCAAGATGACCTTCCGGGATAACCGCGCCGCCCTCGAACGTGACTGCGCCGCGAATATCTGTCGATTGCGCAGCGACTGGCCCGGTGGCCGCGGCGACAGCCGCAGCTCCGGCGGTCATTAATACTGTGCGGCGGTCGATCGGGCACTTCATCACACACTCTCCATGATCGCCCCGCAAGACCCGTGCGGTGGCGGCATTGCCGCTCAGCTTGTAATTCGAAAAGAGAAACCAATTGCAACTGTAATACAATTAGGTGGGGCGCCCGAAAGCGCCCCACCTGCGCTCGCGTTAGATGATAATGAAGTCGGCAGCCGAAACATTCAGATTTTTGCTCAGCCGCGCAAACTGAATGGCTGCAACTGGTCCGGCGCCATCGGCGTCATAGAACAAGGCGCCGCTATCTGTATCGTAGATGATGCGATCGTTGGCGTCATGAGCGACGCCCGCCTTACTCCTGTGAAATGCGCCCAAAGCGAGAGCGCCATCGCCACCCACGCTCGCGAAGATGAGGTTGTCCAGCAGGATCGTGTCGTCGGTGGCCTTGAAGTCCTTGATCCAATCGACATTGCCGTTCCCTAGCGCCGTCGAGAAGCGGAAAGTATCCTCTCCCGCGCCGCCGGTGAGCGTGTCGGACGCCAGACCACCATCCAGCAGATCGCTGCCGCCGCCGCCGGTGAGCTTATCGGATCCCGCAACGCCCGGCTGAGCCGGCGCAGGGGGAAACTCGACCGATACGTTCAACTCATATGTCGAGCCTTCCGGCACAACTTCCGCCCAGCCATTGCCCGGCGCCGTCTCTGACCAGCTGCCTTCCACGATGTAATAAGTTCCGGTCTCCTGGACAACAAATGCCACGCTTGAGTCCCGGTTGCTTGTAGAGCCGGGGTCGCCGCCGCCATCATCGTTCTGAGCGACGATATTTCCGTCACTGTCGAGCAGCCTAAGCCAACTGTCATGGACATTCGGATCGGCAATTCCGTCAATGTCGATCGTAATGACCGTACCGGCCGCCAGATTGACCTTATAGTATCCGCCCTGACCGTTTCCGGTGGCGTTGACAGTCGTATGGAGGATCGTCGTCGAATCGAAGATATCGGGATCGCTGGCGAGCGAGAAGTTGTTGGAGATGTCGAACGCGGCTGCGATCGAATTGTTCGCCACGTCCGGCCCCAGCGTGGCGTAGCCGGTTCCCATGCCAGGGCGCGGCGGCGCGTCGCCCTGATAGGCGAAATCGCCGAGCAGGGTGTCATCGCCACGGCCGCCGTCGATCGTGTCGTTCCCGCCTTGGCCGGTCAATACGTTGGCTGCGCCGTTGCCGGTCAGTCGGTCGTTGAATCCCGAGCCTGCCAGATTCTCGATGGAGACATACCTGTCTCCGCCGGACTTGCCTCCAGCGAGAGTTAGCCTAACGCTGCTCGCTGCATCAGCGTAATCTGCCGTGTCGCTGCCGGCTCCGCCGTTCAATCGGTCGGCACCGCCGCCGCCAGTCAGCGTGTCGTCGCCAGCGCCGCCGGAGAGCTCATTGGCCTGGGCATTGCCGATGAGATGGTCATCAACAGATGAACCGACGGCATTTTCAAAGCCGACGAGTATATCGTGCCGGATAGCTGTGCCTCGGCCAACGATTTGCACCGTACCATCACCGTCGCCACCGGTGGCTGTGCCGCTAGCAAGATTGATCGTCACACCACCAGTGCTGCCTGTGTAGACGACGGTATCGATGCCGGAACCACCATCCAGATAGTCTTGACCCGCGCCGCCAATGATCGTATCGTTCCCGGCTTCCCCATACAGGATGTCGCCATCGTTGCCGCCATCCAGGACGTCATTGCCGCCGCCGCCATTGAAATAATCTCCGCCGCCTCGGCCCCAGAAATGATTTGCGGTGGATGTGCCGATGAAGCGGTCGATGCGGTCATCGGAGCCAATCAGGTTTTCAATGCTGTAGAAAGTATCACCCGAGGCTGTGCCGCCGCTGGCGACGTTCGTGGCGAGGTTGACGAGCAGTTGGGAGGGGCTCTCCTTGCTATAATCGACTGTGTCGACTCCGGCGCCGCCCCTGAATATATCTACTCCGTCCTGGCCGCTCAGCGTGTCATCGCCGGCGCCGCCGTCGAGAATATCGTTGCCCTGGCCGCCAAGAATGACGTCGTTACCGCCGCCACCGTAGAGTGCGTCGTTACCATCATCGCTTTCGGTCTGGTCTTCAAGGTCGGCGACATCGATCGTGTTGTTGACGTCGCGACTGGCGAGCGAGTCGCGGCCGCCAATGATCAGGTCGTCACCTCCCAGGCCGAAGATCGTGTCGTCGCCGGCGCCGCCCCCAAGCGTATCATTTCCGTTGTCGCCGAAGATGAGGCTTTTCATCGTGTTGTCGCCGACGCTGGGTGGCGTCTCGCTGCCGCCGCCAGGCTGGATCGTCGACTCATCGGCGTAGATGATGTTTTCGACGTTGGCGACTTTCCTGATTTTCAAGTTCCTGGCGAGGAGGATGATCGTGTCATTGCCGTCGTTGAACTCCTCCCGAACGATGTCGTCTGGTGAATCGACGAAATAGATATCGTCGCCACCGTTGCCTGCCATCCGGTCGTCGCCGCCTCGGCCGTCCAGAACGTTGGCCCCATCGTTGCCGATCAGGATGTCGTCGTACCTGCTGCCGACGCCGTTCTCGATGTAGTAGTCGGTTCCATCCGCGTTGTGTCCGGAGAAGATCGATACATTGTTGCTGTGACCATTGACGCTGGAGAAGTGTCCGGCGCGCAAGTCAAGGATCGTGCCTGCCGTCGAGCCGGAGAAGTCGATCGTGTCGGTCCCGCCGGTGTCATGGATCGCGAAGCCGATATCATGCTGCATGCCCGAGGCGGTCAGCTGATAGCCGAGTTGCATGCTGCCGAAGCCGTAGACATTGTCGCCCGTGTTGAGGTCGATGTGCTGGTAGGTGCGCACCCCATTCGCATCGACGGTGGAGAAGAAGCGGCGAATGACGGCCTCGATGTCAGCCATAAGGGGCGTCGAGGCGGACCAGCGGCTGGTCTCGCCGACATCGATCCCATCGAAATAGGACATGACGCTGTATTGCTGGCGATCATAAGTCCAGGTCGCATTGTTCAGATAGTTGATCTGCACGCCGCCCGGGCCGCTGTAATTGTAGAGCCCGGGATGGTTGAGGCCGAATTCATGGCCGAATTCATGGATGAAGGCATCGAAGACGTAACCGCCGACATCCGTCTTGTTGGGTTCCGTGTCATGGAAACGCTGACCGATGCTGACATAGCGGTTGCTCGAATAGGCGCTGCCATCGTCCTGCTCGCCTAGCTCGGGGCTGACAACCTCGATCCAGTCCGTTGCGCTGTTGAATGGCGCATCGTCGACGATCTCGAATTTCAGGGGGGTGACAGAGGACCACATTTGTAAGGCGCCGATAGCGGCGGCCTTGTACTCGGGGTGGTCGTTGAGCTCGTAAACGTTGATCCTCAGCGTTCGCTGGCGTTAGGCTACGGCCCATTGCCCCAAGATAATCAAGAAAGGAGTCATAGTCCTCGTTCTTGCCATAAGGGTTGTCTGGCGTTTGATCGTTGACCCACCACTGGTCGCTAGTTTGGCTTGGATTCGGCATCGTAGGGTTCCTCTCTCACGGCTGTGCGTAGTTCATGGCTACACTGGTTTGAAGTTACTAATTTCCCGCAGGCATGGCTCACGGCCGCCTGTCAGCGCCTTACACACTGTGCAAACCTCGTGCACACTGTGCAAACCTCGTGCCAATTTGGTGGATCGAGCCTCAGAAGAAATGTTGTGCAGATTATTCAAGGGCTTCCATGAGAGCGCGGCAGGACGCCGGGCCGCACAGCACCGTGGCGTGGACCTGACAAACCCGACAGCAGGTGTCGGGGACCCGACGTTTGTCCAGGGATGGCGGACAGATTTTCTCCGTGGGAACAGCGCAATTCGCGCGTCATTCAACCGCGTTCGGCTATGTCCGATGTCCGACACTGTCAGACATGCGACATAGCCGTATGAGAGCCATCATGCTGTTTTGAAATCATTTTCTCCTTTGGCACGGTACATGCTTAGAGGTAGTACATGCTTAGAGGTACATGCTTAGAAATGCGCGCTGAGCTGCGAACGCGGCACAGACTGAGGAGAAATCGTCCCATGATCACGCTCACCGACAATGCCGTCGCCGCCGTGAACATCGCAATCGGCAGAGCCGCCGACACCGCGCCGTCGCCAATCTCGCTCCAGGTAGATCCACCAGCTTGGCATCAGGCTACGCATTTGCAACACGATCGCGGCGACAGCTGACGCACCCAGGACCAGACTGGCGAACAAGCCGATCCAGCCGATGTATCGCTCTATTGCCTCCTCCGAGAAGCGATAGTGCATCTAACGTATTGTTCTATGGGACGGCACATTCGTCGGCAATCTGGACATCCTCCCGGGCATGGCTCCAAATACACGAGAAGACGACAGATCGAAGCGATCCAAGTGCCCTGCAGATCTCGGTATAGCGAGCGGCACACTCGGACAATGAGCCTCGGGAGAACAGTTTTGCAATGTGTTCGCCAGACCTCTTGTTCAAAGGTTCGCCCTCCGCTCGGATGATACAATGACGGAGTTGGCATAGAACCTGCTTGGGAGTAATCGGGCTTGCGGCACGCTCTCCTATCATCTGACTTGCACGGTGCACAATCGACGGCTTCAGCCGTTATAGATTGTGGATCAGGCGCACTCAGTGCTCCGGCTGCATGCCAATCTTGGCTGGAAGCAGGCAGCCCTCACCAGGGGCCGGGCATCGGTCAGTCAACCACAATGACGGGTTATCAGCAGGTAGGCGCGGATGTGTACCTGCTGACTGCCCGGGCGGCAAACTTCTAGCTCTTGGTTGTGGTATCATGGTCAAAGGACTCGTTCTCGCTTTCCTGGCCTTCGCGGTCTTCGCGTGGGGCGATGTCGTCGTGAAGAAAATCGGGAGCGACCTTGATCCGTTTGAGGTGACTTTCTTCGGCTCCGTCATTCCTCTGGTCTTTGCGCCTGCCTTCATGACGCCGGGCAGCCGTGTTTTTGACCTCGTGCGCTGGAACAGGCCTTGGCTAATGGCGATCCGGCTCGTGTGTGCCGCCGCGGCAACCCCGCTCAGCGTCATGACGTTCAGGCGCCTGCCTTATACCGAGGCCTTCGCGTTGCTGTTCCTCACGCCGAGTCTGGTCACGATCCTGTCGGCCTTCGTGCTGAAGGAGCAAGTCAGATGGCGCCGGGGGCTTGCCCTGTGCGCGGCCTTCCTGGGTGTTCTCATGGTCGTGAAGCCAAGTTTCGAGGAACTTCTGTCCTGGCACTTTGTAGCCCTCGCCAGTGCGCTGTGCTCAGCGGCCGTCGTGATCACCGGCCGCATGATCGGGCATACGGAAGAACGGTTCACCCTCATTGGCACCGTCTTCCTGTCAACGGCAGCTTTGTCCGGGCTTCTCATGATCCCTAGCTTCACCTGGCCAACGTCAGACCAGTGGCTTCTTCTGACCGCCTTTGCGGCGACAACGTTTATCGCACAGGCGCTGCTTACGATCGCAACGCCGTATGTCCCCGCGGACCGGGTGTCGTCGGCGCAGTACAGTCAAATCCTGTGGGCGCTGGGGATTGGGCCTTTCTTCCACGAGTGGCCTGGTACCCTGACATTTGTCGGCATCGTCATTGTCGTTGGTGCTGACCTGTTCATCTTCTCGCAGGAGCATGACGTTAGTGCGTAATTCAGATGGGGGTCGCGTTAACGCCCTGACGTCGGGGCTCAGGTGATGCGGTGGTATACCGGCATGCCAAGGCGGGTCATGACGTTGACGATCTTGCAGCCAGCCGCGGCTTCGGTCTTTTGCGGAGGCAGACTTCGGGCGTGGAGGCGGCGCCCCATTACGGTCTTGTAGCGCATCATCGCCACCTCGCTCAACGACCGGCGGCCATACTTGACCGCCTTCTGCCAGCTGAGCCGACCCTGCTCCTGGATCATCCGGAGGTGCCGATCGCGGTGGGATGATCACAGCGGCGGCAGGGTCCCGCTGAGCGATGATGCGGTACACGGGATCGCCATCGTACGCGCCATCGGCCGTAATCGCAGCGATCGGGCCTGAGATCTGATCCAGCAGCGGTCCGACCTGTGAGGCATCGCCGTCTTCCGTGGTCGTCAGCTCTGAAGCAACGATCTCACCGATGTCGGGATCAACAGCAAGGTGTAACTTGCGCCAGGTCCGGTGCCCTTGGCCACCATGCTTCTCGCGCTGCCATTCGCCGGACCCGACCACCTTCAGGCCCGTGGGTCGATCACCACGCTCACCGGCCTGCTTGCTGTTCTCACCGCCTTGGCGACGGTTAGGTTAGCGCTGCGGCGCGAGAAGGTGGTGTGATCGGGGACCGGGAGGTCCAGGCCGAGCAGACGCAGGATCAGGGCAAGGCCCTGCTGGCAGCCGCTCAGCAGCGGATCGTCGAGGCTCAGGTCAACGGTTGGCTTGAGAAGCACTGGCACTGCGCGATTAGTGGTCGCAAGCTCCGGTGCACAGCTATGGTGGAACCTGATGGAGTGGATGCCCCCTCCTGACGGCATCACAATGTGCCAAGGTGGTGATCTGAGGATCATTCACAAATGGAGAGGGCATCCGTGACAGACGTTAACATCATTGGTCTCGACCTTGCAAAGCGTGTCTTTCAGGCGCACGGCGCCCGCGCCGATGGGAGCGTGGCCTTTCGCCGGAAACTGACCCGCCAGCAGGTTCTGACGTTCTTCTCCAAGCAGCCACGTTGCATTGTTGCGATGGAGGCCTGCGCCACAGCGCATGACTGGGGCCGCGAACTTCAGGTTCTCGGGCATGAAGTGCGGCTCATCCCGCCGGTCTATGTAAAACCTTTCGTTAAGCGCCAGAAGAACGACGCGGCGGACGCAGAGGCCATCGCCGAGGCGGCGGCACGCCCGACCATGCGGTTCGTCACAGTCAAAACCGAGGAACAGCAGGCGCGAGCGATGGTCTTCCGCACGCGGGATCTTCTCGTGCGCCAACGCACGCAGCTGATCAATGCGCTGCGGGGGCATCTCGCCGAGCACGGCGTCGTCGCGCCACAGGGAACAGCCAAAGTGAAGCTGCTCAGCGATGTGATCGAGGACGTCAACACGACCCTTCAGCCACTGGTCGTCGAACTCGGTCGCCTCTATCTCGACCAGATCGCAGCCCTCGACGGCAAGATCGCGGATCTCGAGAGGGTGTTGAAACGCGAGGCCGCGCGTGGGGTGACGACGTCACGCCTGCAGACCATGCCCGGGATCGGGCCGATCACCGCAATGGCGATCGAAACCTTCGCACCGCCGATGGAGAGCTTCAGACGCGGACGCGACTTCGCCGCCTGGCTCGGGCTTGTCCCGGTCCAGCACTCCACCGGCGGCAAGCAGGTGCTCGGGCGCACCTCGAAGATGGGCCAGCGTGATATCCGACGTCTGCTCATCATCGGCGCGATGGCTGTCGTCAAGAGCGCAGGGCGCAAGAGCGCGCCGGAAGGCTCCTGGCTTGCCCGCATGCTGGCGCGCAAGCCGAGGATGCTCGTGGCCATTGCGCTGGCGAACAAGATGGCGCGGTCCGCCTGGGCCATGCTGACGAAAGGCGAGGACTTCAGAGTTCCGGCAGCAACGGCGTCGTGATCGGGAGATCCGGCATCGATCCTGCCGGTGCGTCAGGCGTGTGAGGAGGTCGAGGAACAGTAAGGGCAAAACGATCGGTCAGATCGGGAGCAGGAAAAGCATTATCACCCAAAGAGCTTCGCGCTCGGGAATTTGATCTGCACCTGCTCCGCGTATCTCCATACCGGCCAGCGGCATGATCATGGCCGCAACAGAAGGCCTGATACATGACCGCACCCGATCACATGCCGAAGCTGTTCAGAAATCCCTTGCGCGAACGGGGGCATCCATACATGGGTGATGACGGATTGAGAAAGGCGACGTATCGAGGCGGGTGTCGAGCCTGCCAGAACCTCTCCAGGAGAGCGATACGTCATGAACGAGACTACCAGCATTGTCCGCCTTCGTCAGCCCGACACGATCGACGATCCCCTGACCGATCTTCTCCGAGCCGGCGCGCGCAAGCTGCTGGCCCAAGCCATCGAGAGCGAGGCCGAGGCTTATCTGGCCAGCATGCGCGATCTCAAGCTGCCGGACGGCCGCGAGCGCCTGGTCCGGCACGGGCATGGCCCCGAGCGCATGCTCCAGACCTGCATCGGCCCGGTGGCGGTCCGCCGGGTCAAGATCCGCGACCGCGGCGCCACGGATGATGCCGACCGCATCCGCTTTACCTCGGCGATCCTGCCGAAATGGGCGCGGCGCACCAAAAGCTTGGATGCGCTGCTGCCGATCCTGTACCTGCGCGGGCTCTCGACCGGCGACTTCCAGGAGGCGCTCTCCGCCCTGCTCGGCCAGGATGCGCCCAACCTCTCGCCCTCGGTGGTCACCCGACTCACGGGCGAATGGCAGGGCGAGTACGAGCGTTGGCAGGCCCGCGATCTCTCGGCTCGGCGCTACGTCTATGTTTGGGCCGACGGCGTCTACCTGCAGGCCCGGATGGCGGACCAGGCTGAATGCATCCTGGTGCTGATCGGCGCCACCCCGGAGGGCAGGAAGGAGCTGATCGGCTTCCAGGCCGGCGTGCGCGAGAGTGCCCAGAGCTGGCGCGAGCTGCTGGTCGAGATCAAGCGGCGGGGTCTGTCGATTGCGCCTCACATTGCTGTGGGAGACGGAGCGCTGGGCTTCTGGAAGGCGCTCGACGAGCTCTTTCCCGGCACGCATCATCAACGCTGCTGGCTGCACAAGACCGCGAACGTGCTCAACAAGGTGCCCAAGTCCGTGCAGCCCGGCATGAAGGGGGCCCTGCGGGAGATCTATCTCGCCCCGACCCGCGCTCAGGCCGAGGTCGCCCTCGATCTGTTCGAGGACGCCTATGGCGCACGCTATCCGAAGGCGGTGGAGTGCCTGCGCAAGGACCAGCGGGCGCTGCTAGCCTTCTTCGACTGGCCGGCTGAGCACTGGATCCATCTGCGCACGACGAACCCGATTGAGAGCGTGTTTGCGACCGTGCGGCACCGCACCGTGCGCACCAAGGGCGCGCTGTCTCCAACGACTGCTCGCCTGATGGTGTTCAAACTCATCATGGCGGCTGCGAAAACCTGGCGCCGGCTGATGGGTGAAAACCAGTTGCCGAAGGTGATCGCTGGTGTCAGATTCCAGGACGGCAGCGAGGTCATCCCGCTGCCGACAAACAGCGCCGCCTGATCGGCCCCATCACCTAAATTCCGTCATAGCTGCCGATGCAAGGGCAGCTACCCGATCACCTTCCGGACCTTGTTTGGAGATGTCCAGCTCAAGAGCCCGCGCTACTACGTTCCCCAGGAACGACAGACCAATGATCCGGCGACGATCTCGCTGAGCAGCGAGCCTCATTCACGGAAGGCACAGATCCTCGAGATTGGGAGGGTCTGGCGCCCCCGAGGGCCGTATGGCTATTGGTCTGGACGGCGGCTACATCCGAGACTGGAGTGACAGAAAGCGGAACTTCGAGCTGATCGTGGGCCGGTCCATGCCCGAAGAGGGAGAGGCCCGGTATATCGGCTTCGTCCATAGCTATGATCACAAGCCGCAGCAACGCATCATCAACCCTCTCAGGCGCCAGGGCCTGCAGGCCAATCAGGATCTGACAGTCATTATGGATGGCGGTGAAGAGGTCCGCGCTCTGGCTGAGCGGATCAGCCCGTGCAGCGAGCATGTGCTCGACTGGATCCACATCACCATGCGGATCACGGTTCTGCGCCAGTTTGCGCAGGGCTTGGTGCACCACGACAAGGAAGCCGGGATGGCGATGCTCGATGAACTACGCCAGATCAAATGGTTCCTCTGGCATGGCAACACCTGCCGAGCTCGTGAGTCGATCGATGATCTGGTGCTTGATCTCGAAGCTCTCGACAATCGCTACCCCAATCTGCGCAAGTTCAGGACCACCATGCGGGAGTCCCAGGTCTACATCGCCAGCAACGAAGCCAGCTTGATCAACTATGGCGAGCGCTACCGGTCCGGCGAGCGGATTTCCTCAGCTTTTGTCGAGTTGACCGTGAATGCGGTGATCAGCAAGCGCTTTGCCCAGAAGCAGCAGATGCAGTGGAGCCGACGCGGGGCTCATCTGCTCCTGCAGACGCGGACCAAGACCCTGGATGGCTCGCTGCGTGCCACATTCGAGCACTGGTATTCCGGCATGAACGACAATGTTAGGTGCGATGGCCGGGTAGCTGCCTAATTGCCCCACAACTCCTCATACTCTTCTACTTGCAATACCAGCGCACGCACAGCAGAATGATCTCGACGGGAAAGCGGCGACGCTCGAACAGCGACACAGGAGCGGCACCTTAACAAACCGCCCCTCGTTATACAGCCGGCGTTAATGCAACATGGGATTATTCCGGGCCTGGTGCCCTTCGACGGCAAAGTAGGATCTGATGTAATTAGGCCCAAACTGGAAGCCAACGGAGAGTATCCTCATGAAGCAGTATGTCGGGTTGGATGTATCGCTGGAGCAGACAGCCGTCTGCATTGTCGACGAGCATGGGAAGGCGCTCTGGCGTGGCAAATGCGCCTCGACGCCCGAGGCCATTGCTGCAGTCGTTAAAGCGAGAGCCACGCATGTCGAGCGCATTGGCCTGGAAAGCGGCCCACTGTCGACCTGGCACTGGCATGAGTTGAAGAAGCGCGGCTTGCCTGTGATTTGCCTGGATGCGCGCCATGCGAAGGCGGCGCTGTCGCTGCAGGTGAACAAGACCGATCCCAATGATGCGCTGGGGCTGGCGCAGATCGTGCGCACGGGCTGGTACCGGGAGGTCACCGTCAAGAGCCTGGATAGCCAGGTGATCCGCAGCTTCCTCAGCTCACGCGCTCGCTTGGTGGAGGTGCGCGTGGACCTGATCAACCAGATCCGAGGCATGCTCAAGCCCTTTGGTCTGGTCGCTGGCAAGGGAGGCCGTCAGCCCTTCATCGACCGTGTGCGCGAACTGGTGGCCGATGGGCCGCTGAAGGATGCGGTTGAGGCACTCCTGAGCGCCTTGCAGGAGGTCAGCCGACAAATCGGCGTCCTCTCCCGTCGCCTCACGGGGCTGGCGCGCCAGGATCAGGCGGCCCGACGCCTGATGACGGCTCCCGGTGTCGGTTCTCTGGTTGCGTTGGCTTATATCAGTGTCATCGACACACCAGACCGATTCTCGAGCTCGTCCAGTGTAGGGGCTTACCTTGGCCTGACTCCACGACGGTATCAGTCAGGCGAGATCGACCGAAGTGGTCGGATCTCCAAGTGCGGCGATCCGTTG
Source organism: Microvirga lotononidis (assembly GCF_034627025.1). Taxonomy (NCBI): domain Bacteria; kingdom Pseudomonadati; phylum Pseudomonadota; class Alphaproteobacteria; order Hyphomicrobiales; family Methylobacteriaceae; genus Microvirga; species Microvirga lotononidis. Next base: position 1,076,962 of record NZ_CP141049.1, read on the forward strand.
CTGCGCACGTATCTGTTTGAAGCGGCCGGGATCGTGCTGAACCGGGTCTCGCGCTGGTCTGCGCTGAAAGCCTGGGGCACCCGGCTCGCCAAGAAGGTGGGCGGCAAGAAGGCGACCGTTGCGGTCGCGCGTAAACTGGCGGTGATCCTGCACCGGATGTGGCGTGACAACACGGACTTCCGGTGGGCGCGTCAGGACGGGCAGGCCGCATAAGGTAGCCGCCTCAAGAGATCCGCCAGATCTGGCGGTACGATGTCCCTTGTCGGGACGAGGCAGCAGCCATCGCGTGGGCACCGTTGCGGCCTGAAACCTGAACCTCAGGGAGCAGATTGACCGCGTATGCAACATGGCGAGGCTGAGGCTTCCGATCCCATCATGCGGCGGTGTCTGCCGACCGCGGAGAGAACCATGACCCGACAGGTGATATCAGCCAAACTGACGGAAAGGGCCGCTCAAAGGGCTTGACCAGAATCCCCGGAATAAGAGAACGGTCCCCGTGGATTTCAGTCCCTCCGGATGCCAACAGGTCGCCGCTGTTGCTTTCAGGACCCCTGTTGGAACTTCTCCTCATCCGTCTATGGAACAGCGGTTAGGAACAGGAACACGGCAAAAATCACGAGGTGAACCGAACCCTGGAGCACCGTAGTGCGACCCGTCGCAAAGGTCAGCGTGCTGACGAACAGCGACAGGACAAGCAGCACCATGCCCTCCGGGATCAGGCCTAGAGTGAGGGACTGGCCAAGATAAACGGAGACCATCCCGACGATCGGGATCGTCAACCCGATGCTGGCGAGGGCCGACCCGAGCGATGCATTGAGAGCCGTCTGCAATCGATTCGCCTTGGCCGCCTTGATGGCTGTCAGGCCCTCCGGCAGTAGCACGACCAGGGCGATCACCACCCCGACCACCTCCACTTCCAGGCCGGCGCGGAGGATCGCGCCCTCGACGATCGGCGATAGCGACTTGGCGAGCAGAATGACGGCGCCGAGGCTGACCACGAGCAGGACGGCACTCAGGGTGGTCGCGACAGCGTCCGGTTTCGCGCCATGCTCATGGCTGTCGCCGACCATCACGAAGTCCTCGCGATGACGGAAGGTCTGGATGAACACGAAGGTGACGTACAAGGCGAGGGAGACCGTGCCGCAAAAGAGAAGCTGGCTCGGCGCGTAGGTCGGTCCGGCTGTGGTCAGGGTGAAGTTGGGCAGGATCAGCGACACGACCGCCAGCGTTGCGATGACGCTCAGGATAGCCGAGGCGCTTTGCAAGCGAAACTCCTGCTGGAAGTGCCGGAGCGCACCGAGGACCAGACAGAGGCCGACGATCCCGTTGAGGACGATCATCACGACGGCAAAGACGGTGTCGCGGGCAATGGCCCCGGCGCCCTCGCCCCCCGTCACCATAACCGAGATGATCAGGCCGACCTCCAGTGTGGTGATCGCAAGGGCGAGCAGGATGGAGCCGAACGGCTCGCCGATCCGGATGGCGAGGATCTCCGCGTGATGGACCGCCGAGAAGACCGAGCCGCCCAGCAGCGCGATGGCCAGGATCAGGATGGGCCAGCTCTCGACGCTCGCCCATCCGGCCAGCTTCGCAAGGATCAGAAGGGCTCCTGCCACTGGAGCGGCCCAGCACCAATGGGGCATCCGGTGCGAGTGCTGATCGTGAAGGGGCATCAAGCCTCCAGGGAGATGGTGCATCGCGTCTGTCATTGCATGCCTCCTAGTTTGTCGCCGCCGGAAGCAGGACGGGTCGGGCAACGGCGATGATGCCGCTCTCGCGCAAAGTCCGCTACACGGCAGCTAGAACAACCTCAGCCTGCGCCGTCACCGGACGCAACAGCCGTTGACGAGGCCTGTCACACCTCAGTCTGTTAGCTTGTCGGGATTGTATGCGTCAAGTTCCGCAAAGCGGGGCGGCCGGTCAGGCTGGCTAAGCGGCTTCGCGAAGTTGATCCTTATTGTGCTCCTTCAGATCATCCATTGTGAGATAGCGGTACGCCTCGAGCCAGTTCTCACGAGGGTCCTGTGAGGTTGGCAAGGACTTGCGGCCTATGGCAGGGTCTCGGGCATGAGCACAACCCCAAAACCGTACCGCGGCTTCTGAGATCATCAATCAGGCGGTCTGGATGTATGACTGCTTCAGCCTGAGCCTGCGTGAAGTCGAACTGATCCTCGCCGCACGAGGTGTCGTGGTCAGCAACGAGACGATCCGCGAGTGGGGTCTGCGTTTTGGACATACCTATGCCAACAGCCTCAAGCGGCGCGGGCCGAAACCGGGAGACAAATGGTTTTTAGATGAAGTGTTCATCCGGATACGAGGCAAGCTGCGCTATCTCTGGCGAGCCGTTGATCAGCACGGGAGCGTGCTCGATGTTTTGGTTCAGGGGCGTCGTCACACGACAGCGGCCAAGCGGTTCTTTCGGAAGCTGCTGAAGGGTTTATGCTATGTGCCGCGGGTACTCGTGACGGACAAACTCAGGTCCTATGGCGCCGCCAAACGCGAGATCCTTTTGAGCATTGAGCATCGACAGAGCCGAAATCTGAACAATCGTTGTGAGGTCTCGCACCAACCAGCCCGACGGCGGGAACGCCATATGAGACAGTTTAAGTCATGCCGGCACGCTCAGCGATTCCTCGCCACCCACACCCCGATCCACAACAACTTTCAACTCCGCTACCATCGCCTCTCTGCCGGTGAGTATCGGGCTGCGCGCGATCACGCCTTTTCCATCTGGCGCGATGCCACGGGAGTTGCCCTCGCAGGTTAGCGTAGACGGTGTTGTCACGTTAACTCGGGTTTGACCGCGACCGTGTAGACGGGCCGGTATGCCCAACCCCGTCAGCGACAAACGCCATCGCTTTCCGCCTGAGATCATCGCCCATGCGGTGTGGTTGTACTTCCGGTTTCCCCTGAGCCTGCGGATGGTGGAGGAGATGCTGTTGGAGCGCGGCATCGTCGTCTCCTCCGAGACGGTCCGCCGCTGGGCGCTGAAGTTCGGGCCGGCGTACGCGCGTCGTCTCAGGCGCAAGCCGCCGAGCCGCCGCGATATCTGGCACTTGGATGAGGTCGTGGTCACGATCTCGGGCCAGAAACACTGGCTCTGGCGGGCGGTTGATCAGGACGGCCATGTGCTTGATGAGGTCGTCCAGGACCGCCGCGACACCCAGGCCGCCAAGCGCTTGCCGAAGCGTCTCTTGCGGAAGCAGGGCGACCGCGAAGACAACCCTGCTTCCGGCAGCCGGCCATCAGTGGCACCAAACGAATAAGCAGCACAGCCGCAATATCGGCCTCCCGTCTTTGCCGGTCACAAGACCGGCAATGACATCGTTGAGCAATTACGAGAAAGGACTTGATCAATGAGTTGTGATTAGGCAATCCCCATCTGAACAACAGGGCCGAGAATTCGCATCTTCCGCTGAGAAAGCGGGAGTGGATGATAAAGGCTTTCGGTCCGCGGGAGGCCTGCAGCGGTTCACCTCCGTCTTTTCAGCCGTCAGGAACTTGTTCGTTTCGTCCCACTCGCACCGGTCTGCCCTCGCCACCCACCTTCACTGCCTACAAGCCATGGCGGCATGGAAAGCCGCGGCGGGCGTCCTCGCCTGAAAGAGCGGGGACAGAGCAAATTGCGGTCTCCTCGGGTTAACGTGACATCACCCTCGCAGCCGGTTCAGTTGATCCCCCATGTCCGCCATCCCTGGACAAACGCCAGACCTCTGACACCTGCTGTCGGGTTTGTCGAGTCCGCGACACGGTGCTGTGCGGCCCGGCGCCTGCCGCGCTCTCATGGAAGCCCTTGAATAATCTGCACAACATCTTTTCTGAGGCGCTTTGGGCGCAGTTGGCACGAAGTTTGCACCCTTCAGTACGAGGCGGCAGGAGCGGCCGACCGGATCGTCATGGTTTGAGTAACCGCGCGGTCGATGGACCAAAGGAAGGAAAGCAATATGTCAGGACAGCACCGTCACCTTAAGCCGAGAAGCCCTCGTTCAGGCCCTCCCGGCCAGCCCTGTCCCATTGATAAGGACGGCGCCGGCTCCCAGCCGAAATCTTCAGCAAGGCAAGTAGCCTCGTTCAGTTGACGATGCCGTTTCGAGCACATCCAGTTCAGCTCAATGATGCGGCGCGCGGAGCCCGGTGAGCGCTGTGTGGTGATGCAGTCGCATACTGCGTGAAACAACGCGTTGAAGACGACATACGCAGACAATGATCCTTGAACAGGTCAGACTTACCTTAGGAGTTATCTCGTGAGTGAATCGACAAGAGCACTTGTCGCGCTCTGCAGCGCGGCAATGCCGTTAGGCCTCGCGGCAGGGCTTTCGCCTGCTTATGCCACCGATCTCGGAACTCAGCAGGCCCCGATCGCGGCAGTGTCCTCGAGCCCGCTGTTCTCAGCCGAGGTGTTCAGCGGTTATCTCGCGGGCATTGCCGGCGAGTACGTTTATCGCGTTCCGGTCGACGGATCGAAGCTGAGCCAGCTCAACTGGCAGATCGACAACGCGGCTGTCCTGGGTGGACGCCTGTCCTATCAGGCGCTCGACTGGCTTTCGCTGCGTGCCGGGGGATGGTCCGTGATTGCCTCCGATAATGCCATGGACGATTTCGACTGGTTGCGTGGCTATAACGGTTTTGACAGCTGGTCCCATTGGTCCTCCCATTCGGATACGAGGCTCGCCAAAGCCTTCCAGATCGATATCGGCGGCGCAGCTCGTTTCTATGAGCAGAACGGCCTCGCCCTCGACGCCTTGGCCGGCTATCGCTTCCTGACCACCAAGATGAACGTTTACGGCGGGAACTACATCTATTCGAAGGATGGCTTCAGGGACAAGGTCGGCACGTTCGACCCGCATGAACTCGGTATCGCTTACCAGCAATGGTGGCACACTCCTTATGTTGGCCTGGGCGCGACCTATACGGCCGGATCCTGGCGCGTGACCGGTGAGGTTATCACCAGTCCGTTTGTCGTTGTGAAGGCCAAGGACCATCATAACCTGCGGGACCTTCTATTCACCGAGGATTTCGCTCCCGATTGGATGGTTGGTGTGGACCTTGGTGCTGAATACGCCGTCTCGGAGCGCCTCTCGCTCACGGCGAAGGCCGAGTACCAGAAGTATTTCGAGGCGGCGGGTGAAACGCTTGCATACAAGGGCGGCGAGGGGCTGGTCGCCCGCGCGCCGAAGCCTGCAGCCGGCGCCGATCTGAACATGCTGATGCTGACCGTGGGTCTCAAAGCCAACCTGTAACCGGTAAGGTTCTATACCAGGAAATCGGGATAGGGGGGAACCTTGCGGTTCCTCCCCTCCCACACCACCGTACAAACGGGTCCGTATACGGCGGTTCGCCAGATTACTCGGCTCGGCGGATATAGACAGAAGCGAGACCAAGGCTCTCGAAGAAGGCATTGGGGAAGGCAAAGGAGAGCGCGGGGCTGTTGCTGAGCCGCCAGACACCATGGGGGCTTCCGGCGGCTCGCGCGGCCAGATCCCGTCTGATGCCCATGCGACGCAGTTCCGCAAAGCGGTTACGCCCGTACTTCCACTGCTTCCAGACGATGGCACGGAGCCGTCGCCTGATCCACTTGTCCAGAAGCCGCAACTCCCCTGGGGTCTCGCAGAAACCGAAGTAGCCGCGCCATCCAATGAGATAGCGCGATAGCTCCGGTATAATCTGCGCGAGGCTGCGCCCTCCATTCCTTGCCGTGGGTTCTCGAACCCGCCCCTTGAATCTGGTCAGTGCCTGCGGTGCGATGCGCCGCCTAATGTAGGCACGACCTGAGAAGCTAAAGTCGAGGAACTTACGCTCGGTTGGAGAAGCGACAGCGCTCTTGGCCGGGTTCACCCTCAGCTTGAGACGCCGTTCGAGGAACCGGGTGACGCTGGCCATGACCCGTTCGCCTGCACGAGGACTGCGGACATAAATGTTGCAATCATCGGCGTATCTTGCGAACCGGTGGCCGCGCCGTTCCAGTTCCTTGTCGAGCACATCGAGCATCAGGTTTGAAAGCAGCGGCGAGAGCGGACCCCCTTGCGGGACTCCCTCATCCATCGGATCGACCATGCCGCCCACGAGCACACCTGCCGTCAGATAACGGCGGATGAGCCGGAGCAGGAGCCGGTCCTGCACCCGTTTGGCCACCAGACCCATCAGGATGTCGTGGTTCACCCGATCGAAGAATTTCTCCAAATCGAGATCGACGACGGTGTGGCAGCCGTCTGCGATAAACTGCTGCGCGGCGGCCACAGCCTGGTGCGCCGAGCGTCCGGGCCGGAACCCGTAGCTCGACGGCGAGAAGGTCGGGTCCCAGTCCTCTTGCAGCACCTGCATCACCGCCTGCTGGAGGAAGCGGTCGAGCGCCGACGGAATGCCGAGGCCTCTAGTGCCTCCGGATGCCTTCGGAATGTCGACGCGCCGCACCGGCTGCGGCTGGTAAGTGCCGTTGAGAATTTGGGCCCTGATCTCGGGCCAGTGGTCTTTCAGGTGAGCGGCCAGATCGTCGACAGTCATGCCGTCAACGCCGGGCGCGCCCTTGTTGCGTCTGACCTGGGCCAGCGCCTTCTTCAGATTGTCGCGAGCGACAATCCTCTCCATCATTGATCCCACCGGGATCGCTGGGCTTTCGGGGGCGGGTGCCGCCGGCACGACTTCGGCTCCTTCGACGAGCGCGCTCGGGGCTTCACCCTCTGCCACACCGCCGAAAGCCAACTCGAGTTGGTGTTGCTGCCGCTTGGTCTGTCGAGACACCTGCGCTACTTGCCCTCTCTAACGTTCGGGCCTTCGGCCTTGCGGCCTACTATGCCGTCTGCTGACTTCTCCGCCACGATCACGGGCCTTGCGACCCGCTCAGTCCGGAAGACCGGACATGGTGGAGATCTCCCGAGGTAAGTTCGACCGCCTTCCCCGCACACCTGCCGAATTTACCGTCCCGGTCTTTGATGACTGTGGACTTCGCGGTCATTGGCCCGCTCGTCCGACCTGGGTGGCCTCATATCCGGTTCTTGTTCATCAGGTCGCGGTTTTGCTCCATGCTTCCTTCAGACCCCGCCTCACGACGACGCCCTTGCACTTCGCTAACCCTTCGCCGTCATCAGGCTGGGTAGAGGACTTAGAGGCTGGTGAGCAATTTTATTGCTCGATGTAAGTCATTGATTCAGAATAGGTTTGATGCTGGCCGCTGTTGCGGATGTGGGCTGTTTGACGATCCGGGAGCCCCGCCATGGATGCCAGTTCCTACGCCTGCGATCTCACTGATGCCGAATGGGCGCTGCTTGAGCCCCTGGTCCCGCGCAGTCATCCTGCGGGACGGCGGCAGACTTACCCGTTGCGGCGCATTGTCGATGCGATCTTCTATCTGCTGCGCACCGGAGCCCAGTGGCGGCTGCTGCCGCATGAGTATCCACCCCGGTATGCTGTCTTCTATCACTATGCCCAGTGGCGCGACGACGGCACCTGGGAGCACGTGACCCAAGCCTTGCGGGAGAGCTATCGGCGTACGCTCGGCCGCCATCCTCAGCCGACAGCGGCGATCATCGACAGCCAGTCGGTTAAGACCACTGAGATGGGTGGACCACGAGGGTACGATGGTGGCAAAAAGATCAAGGGCCGCAAGCGTCATCTTCTCGTTGATACGCAAGGCAATCTGCTGAAGAACAAGGTGCATTCGGCCGACATCCATGATCGCGCCGGCGCCGAGCTCTTGTTGGAGGGTTTAGAGCATCTCTTCCCGGCCATTGAGCGCCTATGGGCTGACACGGCTTATCGCGGATTGAAGGATTGGCTGCGCAAGGCACTGGGCTGGAGGCTGTCCATCCCGCAACACTGGTGGTCCGGTGGTGTCTGGACGCGGGCTGACGCGGAGCCGCCGACGCGCCCGAGTGGCTTCCAGGTGCTCGCACGCAGATGGATCGTTGAGCGGACCATCGCCTGGCTCACCACCAACCGGCGATTGGCCAAGGTGTCAATCGGCTTCCAAATATGACCCTCGATCAGCATCCAATTCTAACCCTCCGGGCATAGAGGCAATTCCGCCATTCTGTGGCGTGATTAGATTCTGTTCTTGAAGCGCCAGCTCTCGTTGCCGGTCTCGACGATCTCACAGTGGTGGGTGAGCCGGTCGAGCAAGGCCGTGGTCATCTTTGCGTCACCAAAGACGCTCGGCCATTCCCCAAAAGCCAGATTGGTTGTGACGATCACAGAAGTCTGCTCGTACAGACGGCTGACCAGATGGAATAGGAGCTGGCCTCCCGATTGGGCAAACGGCAGGTAGCCGAGTTCGTCCAGCACAACGAAATCCATCCGCGAGAGATAGTCCGCCATCCGGCCCTGCCGGCCCGCGCGAGTCTCCGCCTCCAGCCGGTTCACCAGATCAACCACGTTGTAGAACCGCCCGCGGGATCCAGCGCGAATGCACGCTCGCGCAATCCCTATCGCCAGATGGGTCTTGCCCGTGCCGGTGCCTCCCACCAGGACGACGTTGCGTTCCTGGGTCAGGAACTCCCCGCCGGCCAGATCCCGCACGAGGCCTTCATTGATCGGCGTGCCGGCAAAGACGAAGTCCTCAAGGTCCTTGGCCAGGGGCAGTTTGGCAATCGTCATCTGGTACTTGATCGAGCGCGCCTGCTTCTCGGCGATCTCGGCAGACAGAAGATCGCCCACCACCCGCTGCGGCTCATGACTGCGCTTGACCGCGGTCGTGATGATCTCGTCATAGGCCGACCTCATGCCATAGAGCTTGAGGTCGGCCATGGCAGCAAGGATCTCAGTCCGTTCCATCACACAGCCCTCCTGATACTGTCGTAGCGGGCACAATCGGCCTGCGGCTCATGCCGGAGCCGCAACGCCTGTGGGGTCGTAATCGTCCGCGGCGGTTCCGGCTCGCGCTGCCGGGCGAGAATGTTGAGGATCACATCAGCGGACCAGACGCCCTCACTCAGAGCCTCGGCACAGGCAGCCTCAACCGCCGGCAGGCCGTCGCTGAGCACGGCCGCCAGGATGCTGACCATCTGGCGGTCGCCATCGTCCCGGCCGGCGTGCTTGCGCCGGACGCGCTCAAGGGCAGCGGGCAGAATCCAGTCCTTGAACGGAGCACCATTGCGCAGAGCCCCGGGCTTGCGGGCCAGCACCGGCACGTAATGCCAGGGATCGAAGATCGTCTGATCGCGGCCGAAGCAGCGGACATGCTGCGCGACAACTCTGCCATCCTGGCGGCATTCAATCCGATCCGCATAGGCCCGGATCTCCACCGGGCGTCCGACAGCGCTGGCGGCCACCGAGTACTTGTTGGAGTCGAAGCGCACCAGACAGGTTCGGGAGACGGAGGCCGGAATGGCGTGGAAGCCGTCGAACGGTCCGGGATAGGGCACCAGACTCACGCGCTCGGCTTCGAAGACCTGCCAGATCGTCCGGTCGCGGTGCTCGGGATGGGCATGCGCTTTGGCATAGGCGATACACTGATCGAGCAACCAGGCATTCAACTCGTCATAGCTCTTCACCCGCAGCCGCGGGGTGAAGAAGCGCTCACGCACGAGCCCAACCTGGTTCTCTACCTGACCCTTCTCCCAGCCGGAGGCTGGCGTGCAGGCGACCGGCTCGACCAGGTAGTGCCCGCACATCTGGAGAAAGCGACGGTTGTAGGCGCGCTCCTTGCCGATGAAGATGGTGTCCACCGCCGTCTTCATGTTGTCGTAAATGCCGCGCCGGCAGGCGCCCTTGAAGAAGGCGAAGGCGCGGTCATGGGCGTCGAAGACCATCTCCTGGCTCTCACGCGGATAAGCCCGCACGAACATCATGCGCGAGTGGCAGAGCCGGACATGGGCGACTTTGACGGTCACCGGCATGCCGTTGAGCAGGATGGCCTCGTGGCTCCAGTCGAACTGGTAGGCCTCGCCCGGTGCAAAACTCAGCGGCACGAAGACGGCGGTCGCAGAGGTGGACTGCTCCCGGCGCCAGCTTCTGGCATAACGGCGCACGGCATCGTAGCCACCCTCATAGCCAAGACCCCGCAGCTCCTCGAAGAGGCGGATCAGGGTCAGACGTTCCCGAGTGGGCTTGGCGTCATTGAGCGCCAGAAGGCGATCCAGATCCTCCCTCCAGGGGCCGATGCGTGGCAGAGGCTGGCGTTCGCGCTCGTAGCGGAACTCAGTGGCTCCCGAGCGCAGAACCTTGCGGACTGTGTTGCGAGCGATGTGGAGCTCGCGGGCGATCTGCTTGATCGTCTTGCCGCGCACGAAGAACTCGCGTCGGATCCGTGCAATCGTGTCCACGCCCTTCATCCCCTGCCACCTATCCTGATCCAGGACAGGCAGTGTGCTCGCGTGACAGCCGCAGGGGTCAAATTTGGACGCCGATCCCCCGTCTCAGAGGGTCAACATTGCATGCCGAAACACAGGCCAAGGACTATGAACGTCTGGTCGAGACCAGCGAGATGCTGCTGTATCTCGCCATGAGCCGCATCCTGCTGCGCCGTCTCACCCGAAAGGAAAGATAATTGCTTACCAGCCTCTGAGTCCCTACATCTTCGATGCCTCCCGCACGAAGCCAGGACAGTGGCCGGGCCAGTGGGAGCAGACAGGCCAGCGCTTTACCTGGGCGTTTCCGGATCAGAACATCCGGATCGAGGGGAGCCTCCAAGGACCAGGTCAGTCTGCTGCGCGGCTCACGGGCATCAAGACCTCGCCAGGTGGCAGGTCTGCAGTGGTGTGCACGGCCCTATCCAGATTGCCGAAGATCGGGGAGGGGCTTGTGATCCCGAGAAACAGCCGCTTCATCGACCTGGATGGAGGTGTACGACGCCAACTATGATGTCCGCCTGATGACGACAGAGATGGCCGGTTTGGTGTGAGATGCATCACTCTTCTCCCGATTGCGGGAGAAGGTTGATGCCGGGCATTCACGTCACCGACCGCCAGGTCAGGCGCTACATGAGTTCACGCAAGGACGGATATTCTCAGGCCGCCGCTGCGGCACGGGCCGGGTTCAGCGAGCGCACCGGCCGGCGCATCGAAGCCGACCCGGTTCTTCCCAGCCAGCGCGAGGGACGGCGCTACCGGACGCGTCCGGATCCGTTCGCCGCAGTCTGGCGCGACGAACTCGTGCCGATGCTGGAGGCCGCGCCCCAGATCCGGGCCACCACTTTGCTCGAAGAGTTGCAACGGCTGCATCCTGGGCGCTATGGCGACGGCCACCTGCGCTCGCTGCAGCGCCGGGTGGCCCATTGGCGCGCCACCGAGGGACCGGAGCGCGAGCTGATCTTCCGACAGGAGCACCCGCCCGGCCGACAGGCTCTCTCGGACTTTACCAATGGCGCCAAGCTCGGCGTGACCATCGCCGGCCGACCCTTTCCCCATCTGCTCTACCATTTCTGGCTTGCCTATTCCGGCTGGCGCTTCATCAAAGCCATCTGCGGCGGAGAGAGCTTCACGGCTCTCACCGAAGGCCTACAGGAGGCACTCTGGCAGCTCGGCGGCGTCCCGCGCGAGCATCGCACCGACCGGCTCTCGGCCGCCTATCGCAACCTCGCCGAGCGCGAGGACGAGGCTAAGGCCTATGCCGCGTTCTGCAGCCATTACGGTCTGCAGCCCACCCGCAACAATGCCGGCATCGCCCACGAGAATGGATCGGTCGAAGCCGCCCATGGCCATCTCAAGCTCGGATTACGCGAAGCTCTCGACTTGCGCGGCTCGAAAGACTTCGCCGACCTGGAGGCGTACCAGGCTTTTCTGCAGGACTTCGCCATGCGCAAGAACGCAGCCGTGCAGGCGGCACTTGCCATCGAGCGCAAGGCGCTGGCTCCTTTGCCGCGCTTTCGCACCAGCGACTACTCGGTGGCGACTGTCACCGTCACACGCTCCGGCACGATCTCGGTGCGCAACGTCCTCTACACCGTGCCCTCGCGCCTCGTCGGCTGTCGCCTCAAGGTGCACATCTACGATGACCGTCTTGTCTGCCATCTCGGGCTGAGCCCGGTGCTGACGGTCCCGCGCCGCTACTTCAAACGCGGCGGTCCCGGTGTCCGTGTCATTGATTACCGCCATCTGGTCCATGCTCTCGTGAAGAAGCCGCAGGCCTTTCGGCACTCGGTCTTCCGGGAGGATCTGTTCCCGCAGACCGCCTTCCGGCAGGCCTGGGAGGTACTTGATGCCAGGCTCGATCCAAGACAGGCGTGCCGGGTCTATGTCGGCCTGCTGCATCTGGCGGCCACGCACGCCTGCGAGGCCCAGCTGGCCGATCATCTCGCGAGGGTTCTCGCCGGCGGCGGCCTCCCGGATCTCGACCAAGCCCGGACCGTCGTGGCCGGGCCGTTGAACGTCCAGGCGCCGGTTGTCCATGTGAGGGCGCCGGATCCGAGCGTGTACGACTGCCTGATCCCTGTCGATCCCATCGCTGCTTCAGAAGGGGCCGCACCATGACCCGATCCTCATCCGCCGCGCCGCCGGTCGACACGGCGAAGTTGCCGGTCCTGCTCACCACCTTGCGTCTGCCGACCATCTCGCGGCTCTGGCAGGAGATCGGCGCCCGGGCCGATGCGGAAGGCTGGGGATCGGCCCGCTTCCTTGCTGCCCTGTGCAAGCACGAGATCCATGAGCGACACAGTCGACGCATTGCCCGCCATCTCGCCGAGGCCGACCTGCCCCATGGCAAGACCTTTGCGACCTTCGACTTCTCCGCGGTGCCGAGCCTGCGCAAGGCGCAGGTCCTGGCCCTGGCGGAAGGCGATGCCTGGCTCGACCAAGGTGCCAACATTCTGCTGTTTGGCCCCTCTGGGACCGGCAAGACGCACCTCGCCGCTGCGATCGGCACCGCCCTGATCGAGGCCGGCCAGCGGGTGCTGTTCACGCGCACCACCGATCTGGTTCAGAAGCTGCAGGCCGCCCGGCGTGATCTGAGCCTGCCGGCGACCCTGACCAAACTCGACCGCTTCGATTGCCTGATCCTCGACGATCTCGGCTATGTGCGCAAAGATCAGGCGGAAACGAGCGTCCTGTTCGAGTTGATTAAAGATCGTCATTCATAATGATGCTTCCTCTTCTGGTCACGTCAAACCGCCGGCCCGGGTAAGCGTCGTAGGTGCCACTCCCAAACTTGGCCATGCGGCACCCGGAAGGCTTGATAGTCTCTGTCGCGAACCTTCGCCCAAAGCGCATCCCGCGACAAATGCTCATCCGCCATCACTTGGGCAAAGCGCGGCAGGCGATAACCGATCGGGCTCGTGCCATCGAGGCGAGCCAGATCGTCTTCATTCAAGCGAACCCAGACCCGCGATGCCGTCTGATGTTGATCGAAGTCCAAGACGCCGTGACGTACCCACACATGCAGCAAGGAGGGCGAGACGCCAAGCCGCTGCGCGGCCGTCCTGGCCGGCATCAATCCATCCGCACGCTGGACAGCCCCTTGCGTTTGCAGGGGACACAACGTGGGAATGCCATGCTGCTTGCGCATCGAGTGAACCCGGGCATAGGTCCAGAACTTGCCAGTCCGCGTGCGGAATCCTTCAGTGTTCAGCCACATTGCGATCTGATGGTCAGGGTATTTCTCTGCCAGAACGCGCAGACGCGCGAGCACCTCGGGCTCAGTGCAAGCATGCCACCCCACTGGCGGACAGTGCACCTCGTGCCGGCTTGTCGCTCCACCGCTCCACACAATGACGACCTCCGCCCGGCGGTGCTGGGGATCAACAGAGACGACAACCTCTGACATGACCAGGCGCAGCAAGCGCTTGCGGTCCACAGCAGTGGTCGTGCCGGCATGCCAGAGGCCTGGCAGATCTCCGGCCAGATGCCGAACGGCTTGTTGCTCGGCCCCATCCAGAGGCAGCAGTTCCGTCCGCCGGATGACGGCGTAGTCCTGCTCCAGCTGCTCGAGCGTTTCCAAGGCCGCATTCCACCGTGTCTCGAGCGTTCGGGCGACCAAGCGGTTCTCGGGCTCGATCGCATCGTATTGTCGCTGAGCGCGCTGGACATCGTAGCGGGCGCGTTCAAGCCTGAGCTGCCACTGCCGGTCGAGAGCCTGACGCTCGTGTTCGAGCACGGCGAGCGCCTCCAAGGTCGTCGCAAGGGCTGCCGGCTTGACCGCCTCCAGGAAAGCCTCTCCCGCCGCCCGATCGAGATGCGAGATCGGGAAGGCCTGACACAGCGGGGCGCCGTAATCAATCTGCGCCCGCCGGCACTCATAGCGCAGACGATCGCTGCCATGGCTGACGCTCATGCGCCGGCCACAGCGCCCGCAGATCACGAGGCCTTGCAGCAGAGCGCGTCCCTCGCGCGGGGCGCCGTGCCGTTTGGCAGCGAAGTTGTAGAGGTTGTCCTGCAGGGAGCGCCGGTTCAGCAGGTACTGATCATAGCTGAGATAGGCCGGATAGACGCCTGGGATGACGATATCCCACTCATCCACGGGGCAGCGTCGGGTGGTCACGACAGGAGGATCCCCGGGGCTGATCTCCTGCTTGCGGCGCCCGTAGACGAAGACTCCGGCGTAAACTGGGCTGGTCAAAACCTGCTGGATCATCTGGTAGGTGGGCCGGACCCAGACGATGCGGCCAGCCTCGGCGCCCTGCTGGATCAACCGCGGCATTTTGAGGCCGTGATCCGCCAAGTAGCGCTGAACCGCGCGCCCGTTGCGCAGCAGGGCGAAGCGCTCGAAGATCCGGATCAGCACGGCCCGGACCTCGTCGTCGGGATCGAGCACGACGGTGCCGTCCCCCAGCCGCCGATAGCCGACCGGCAGGCGCAGGGCCAGCTCGCCGCGCCGGGCCTTGTTGAGCAGATTGCCGCGCATCCTGGCATGCAGGATATGCAATTCCGCGGCAAATAGGGTGCCTTTGACGCCCAACAGCAGTCTGTCATTTGGATCCTGCGGGCAGTACACGCCGTCCTCGTCCGCAATCAAGGTGCGGAAGACGGCACACAATTCGATCACGCGATGCCAGTCACTGTTGCGGCGCGACAGGCGAGAGACCTCCGTCACCAGAATGATGCCGACCTCTCCCAGGCCGATTGCAGCGACCAGGCGTTGAAAGCCCGTCCGCAGGTGGCTGCTGGCGCCAGACTGTCCCAGGTCCTCGTCAATGACTTCGACCTGGGGTGCGGCCCAGCCCATCTGGCACGCTCGCTCGGCCAGCTGATACTGCCGGCGGGTGCTCTCCTGGTTGTTCTGGACCTGCCGCGGCGTCGACTGGCGAATGTAGACGATGGCGCGTCGCGTCAGGTGACGGGGTTCGATTTTGGGGAAGATCGCAGTCATGGCACGGCTTTCCTTGCGCGTGCGCGTGTCCCGGGGCGAGGCGAAGCTGGCGCTGCACGAGGTCGGTCCAGAGGGCGACCATGAGCTGGCGGATCTCGGGCTGGAGGGTGCTCCACACCTGGAGGGGTGGGGTCTGACGGTGCAGGCGCATGGCGGGCCTCGGGAGCAGGAAACGGCGCATTGCGTAAACCAGCGACCAGGCTGGCCAGCGCCCGGAGACTGCCGGGGGTGAAGGTGAGAGCCGGAGCGGCCACCCTGGGCAGCGGAGCCGCTGCCTCCACGTGGCGAGCCGGTAGAACCTGCCGCCCGCCATCCGAGCCTTCAATAACCAAGTGCGGTTCACCGTTGTGGCGCTTGCGCCGTATCACGCGGACCAGTTGGCCAAACAGGGGATGGTGTGAGGCTGTAATCCGAACCCGTTCGACCGAACGGGGATCCAACTCATCAGTTTGGTGGTCGTTGTGCCGAGCGCTATGAGCGCCGCTCTCTGATCACGACCTGTAATCAGCCCTTCAGCACCTGGAATCAAATCTTCCCGGATCCCGCCATGACGGTGGCGGCGATTGATCGTCTGGTGCACCACGCCACCATTCTGGAGCTCAACACCGAGAGCTATCGACGCCGGACCGCGACGGAGGCTAAGAGTGCCGCGGTCTAGTTGTCGTCGGACGCGTCCGGCTAGTTGACGCCGCCCCCGGTGACAGGTCCACTGGGGCATGTCCTGGAAAGATCCCAACGCGCTCCAGATCAAGATCACCCTGGCCGAGATCGAGCCGCCCGTGTGGCGGCGGCTGGTGGTGCCGTGGACCTGGCATCTGGGACAGCTGCATCTTGCGATCCAGGCGGCGTTCAACTGGTGGGACTACCACCTGCATGAGTTCCGCATTGGCGGCCTGCGCTATGGCGATCCGGAGCTGCTCGAGGACGGCGCTTTTGAGGATGACCCGCGCGTGTTCGACGAGCAAGAGGTGCGGTTGCGCGACTTCGACCGGGAGCCGGGCACGTCATTCACCTACCTCTATGACTTCGGGGACAGCTGGCTTCATACGGTTGAGATCGAGAAGCTGCTGGCTCTCGATGCGCCTCCTCGCTTCGGGACCTGCATCGCAGGCGCCCGCGCCAGACCTCCGGAGGATGTGGGCGGCGTGAGTGGCTATGAGCGCTTTCTCGCCATCATGGCCGACCCGGACGATCTTGAGCACACCGAGACCCGGATCTGGTGCGGTGGCCACTTCGACCCGGAATGGTTCGATCTGGCGCTCACCGACAAGGACGTCAGGAACGCCCTCAAGCCCAATGTCCGGCGCCGCCTGCACCAGCCTAAGCCCGCACGAAAAAGCCGGTCATCGTAGTTGACGCTACCCGGACACTAAAATTGTCGTTGCACATGGAGGGGAGGGCGAGCTCAAGGTGCCGGCCGGCATCTCGCTTCAGGAGGAAGGATCCCGCTGAGAGCGGCAATGTGACGGACCACCGAGCGTTGGGAATGCGCCGCCTGATGCCCAGATAAGACGCATGTCGCACAAGGCTTCTTCGCCCCGCACCCCCGACCTGTTCGAGTATACGCTGACCATTCCGACCCCATCGTCCGAGCCGACGCCTGCTCCAGTCAGGCCGCCAACGCTGGCGAGCCTGTCTGACGTGCAACTGGCCCAGCAGCTTGGCCAAGTCGTCGAGGACATGCAGCGCCGACTGGAGAGGAAGGGCACGCGGCCGGAGCGAGAGATAGCAGTGCAACAGGCCAGATCGTCCCTGGACCGGCTTGTGCCAAGACCCGCCAAACAGACCAGATCGTCGAGATCAGCCAAGCCCGCACTCACCCTGCAGGAGGGGCAGCGCAAGGCAGTCCGGGCGGCGCTTGTGGCAGGCGTCGCTCCTGCCCAGGTTGCTAAGCATTTCGGCCTGTCGCTGGCCGCCATCGACAAGGTGCTCGCGGAGGCTGGCTAAGCAATCTGCGCATCTCGCGGATCACGAGTCTGGCTGGGGAGCGGCCTGAAGGGAAGCGCGGCACCGCAGGAGGGGAGGGGAGCCGCGACGTCCCGTGCTCCGGGTGACTCGGATGTCGGTCTGAAACTCCGCGGCGCGAGGGGAGAGGTTAGATTTTCCGGATCGGTCCCGCATACTGGGCGACGATCGCATCGGCCGTCAGCAAGGTGATCCCCTCGATCATGGCTTGCGCGATCAGGATGCGATCGAAGGGATCCTTGTGGATCGCCGGCAGGCCGACAATCGCCACGGCATGTTCGCTGACAACCGGCAGTTCGCTGTAGCCGTTATCCAGCAGCCCTCGCCGTAGGACACGCGCGTCGGCGGCAAAGTCGCTCCGCCCCAGGCTGCTCTTGATGGCGATCTCCCAAAGGCTCGCGGCGCTAAAGAACAATTCATTGTCAGGCGCCTCGATCAGTCTAAGGGCTTCGTCAGACAGTTTGTCCGGTTCGCCAGCTGCCCAAAGGAGCACGTGAGTATCAAGGAGAAGCTTCATGACTGGCCGCTGAAGAGCGCGTCGATGATCTCTTCCCCCATGCGGTCAAAGTCGGTGGGGACCCTCACCTGGCCGGACAGGAACCCGACCCGCTTGACCTGAGCGGCCTCGGGGGCTGTGAGCGGCACGACCTTGACCATCGGCTTGCCCGCTTTGGCGATGACGAAGCTTTCGCCCTTCGCGGCCCGCTCAATCAGGCGGGACAGATGGGTCTTCGCCTGGTGGATGTTCACCGTGTCCATCTCAGCACCCTGCAACTTAGTTTAACGGACTTAGTCTATCGGAGAAGGGAGTGTCCCGCAATCATTTGGTACAGCCGCCCGGGTCAGCGCGCACGGGCCTGGTGCCGGCCGCTGGGTCTGGCGGCCGCGGCTGGCAACGGTGAGGGCGGTCGAGGGCCGACCTCGGCGCCCAGCGGTCTCGAACGCCGCGAAAACGGCTCAGCTAACGATAAGCGGCCGCAATCGATTACATGGATGACAGGGGATTTCAATTGAGAGCTCCCAGCGGTAAGGAGCTTGCGCGACCCGCTCTCCCCCTTGTGCATCCGCGGCGTCGCTCCTCTGAGAAGAGGGCATCCTCCCAAACTCGGGCTGCTGGCAACGGCAGCCCGTTTCTTTAGCGCAGCTGGAGTGTGGCGATGGTGGGCAAGAATGTGATCCGGACTGACCTCGCTGATGCCGTTTGCCAGAAGGTTGGCATCTCCCGAGCTGAGGCCATGGACCTGGTCTCGCAGGTTCTCGGCGAGATGTGCGATGCTCTTGTCACGGGCGAGAGTGTGAAGCTGTCGGGGTTTGGCATCTTCCATGTGCGCGATAAGGCCAGGCGGGTAGGACGGAATCCGAAAACAGGAGTTGAGGTGCCGATTGAGCCACGCCAATCCATCATGTTCAGCGCCTCGCCTGTTCTCAAGGCACGCGTGAATGGCGGCCGCAAGAAGCCTGCCCGGACGAGAGCCAAGCGAGGTTCTGCCTCAGGGGCTGACGCTACCAAGTCGCCCATTTTGAAATAAATGGAATGAAATCGATTTCATTTGCGACATGATCTTGCGAGGCCTTAGCCTTTCGTATAATGCCCCTGCCTCACAATCAGAGCCGCGTCCAGCCACTTCCTAGAACAGAGCCGCACTGCTCTGCACCTCGGACCCTTGGAGAACAGCGGCCCCTTGCTTTTCAGTCCAACGGGGTTTGCTTTCATGCCGCGTTACTACTTTGACGTCCACTACGATGAGGCAGCGTGGTCGCTTGATCCGGACGGAGGGCTCCGCCCCCTCCATAATCCGATGATCCGGCCGCGGTGCTCAGCCCAGGCTGCCTTGCCACAAAGCTCTGCCTCAAGCTCGGCTCGCTTGTCGGGGTGAGTGACAGCCTCCACCAAGTAGCGATTCATCGCAGGGATATGCCACTCGGGATTGTCCTCAATCAGGCGCCATGTTGCCTCGATCGCGAAGAGGTCCTCATAAATCCCACCCTGCTTGCTGGTTCCGAGCCCGTTTCTCGGCGCTTTGACAAGCGGGGTCAGGTCTCGGCGTGAAGGGACAACGATGACAGCTTGGAGGATCGAAAACCCGTGCGGCCGCTTGTTCCGCCCGTTGCGATGGAGGCGACCAAGTCTCTGGAGGAGGACATCGACGGGACAGAGGTCTGTAATCAGGAAATCCGCGTCGATATCCAAGGATTGTTCTAAGGTTTGCGTGCCAACAATAACGCGCCCTCCGAAACTCCGCGTGCCTCCGAGTTCCATCTCAACATGCCGATCGAGCAGCTTCCTATCGCTGGCGGAGAAGCGGCTATGATGCAGCGTTGGGCGTCCTTCAACGCGGAAGAATTCCGCCGCCTCAGCACCGGCGAGGGTCTCGAGTGCCGAGGTATCGTCAACTTAACAAGTTGAGTTAGGTCTGCCCGTCCCGGATCGTCAGATCAGATACCGGCAGCGACACCAGTCACCTCAGCCCAAGTCATAAATGCCTGTGCTCGGGATTTGCGATGATCGGCGGCATGGATGTTGGCGGGACGACGGAAGAGGTTTGCAACCTGATCGTGAGCGGAGAGGAAGCGCTGGGCCTGACCGGCTGACTTGAAGCGCTTCATGATCCGCTCCCGTCGTCGGGTGGGCTGATGACTGCTTTTCCGCGCGATTGTTTAAACCCTTATGCTGCCGATGCTCGACGCCCGGCATGATCTCTCGTTTTGCGGCACCATAGCTCGCGAGTTTGTCAGTGATCATCACGCGCGGTGCGATGCCTTGCTTCTTGAGCAGCTTGCGCAACAGCCGCTTGGCTGCTTTTGCATTGCGGCGGCTCTGGACCAAAATATCGAGCACAATCCCATATTGGTCGACCGCTCGCCAGAGCCAGTGCTTTCGGCCTGCGATGCTGATCACCACCTCGTCGAGGTGCCACTTGTCACCCGCTGCCGGAAGACGGCGGTGGATCTGATTGGCAAAACCCTGGCCGAACTTCAGCGCCCACTGCCGCACCGTCTCATGGCTGACCAGGATGCCGCGGGCAGCCAGCATCTCCTCGACCATCCTCGGGCTAAGGGGAAATCGAAAATACAGCCAGATGGCGTAGCTGATTACTTCCGCAGGAAAACGGTGGCGGGCGTAGCGAGAGGGACGTGTCGAGGTCATACTTCGTCTATGCCAGCATACCATCACTCAGAAGTTAACCTGACGGTGCCGTTTTTTCTTGATCATTATCTCTCAATCTGCCCGAAATCGTTCTTTTGAGGCCGTAGGGTGTACACGGCGGAGCACTTGCGCGTTTCCTCGACTTCGCAATGTCGCAGCTTGATGCCTGTGCCTTTGAGCTGTTGCGGCCCCACCACGAGCACAAGATGCTGTGCAATATTTTCAGCAGTTGGATTGAACGGGACCAGCACGATGCCATCGCCGAGCGTCGTCCCGTCACCGGTTCCGGTTGTGTTGTCGATCAACACATTCGCAACCGGGTCATGCTCCCACAGCAGCATCTTATGGTCCCAATTCTCTTCCAGCCACATACAGAGCTTGCTCTTTATCTCGCTGAAGTCGATGACGCGCCCCAAGTTGTCGAGCTCATCTGCTTCGCAGGTGAAATGCACACGGTAGTTATGCCCGTGCAAATGCCCGCACTTGCCTTCATGCCCAACGACGCGGTGTCCGCAACTGATGTCGTGGTAGCGCTTCGCCTGCCAGCTCATGCGTCACCACGCAGCGATGCATAGTTCGCCGTTGTAGGCAACTCCATGCGTCCCTCACGCCACGCGCGCACAACCAACGGGTCGGGAACTCCAGCTTCAAGAAATCCTTGGGCTCGCAAGACGTTTGAGTGATTCATGTCTGTTGGCGGGTATTTTCCGTCATAGCTGGTGTGGCTGTATGCCAGCGCTTCAATACAACCGGCAAGCTCCATGGCTAGGGCGATCGACTGCGCTTTGCTCAGGTTTAGGAGGGGCGCGAGTATCTTAATTCGTTCTTCCATGTGGCGCCCGAGCGACTGGTTGATTGCCTCTTCCATCTGCGACAGGAACAACTGACGACAGTCAGGGTAATTTGCATTGTCCTGCTCGCTTATCCCGGTGACGATGTGGTTGCATCCGAGCGCGACTGCGCGATTCGCAGCGATAGTGAGAAAAAGGGTATTGCGCATGGGAACGAATGTCAGCTCGACGCGGCTACCGATGACGCGGTCCATCTGCGCGTAGCTTTCGTATCTCTCAAGTTCGTTTTCGCTAGTCAATGGGGACGCCGACTGCAGGTAGTTTGGAACTTCGATCACTTCGTGCGAGTCCACGTTTGCCATGCCGGCAATCTTGCGTGCGGCTTCGATCTCGATTCGATGCCGCTGGCCATAATCAAACGTTACAGCATGCAACGCGTCACCTTTATCGGTGAGCAAGCCGCGAGCCCAGAAAAGGCAGGTTGTGGAGTCTTGCCCGCCAGAAAGAACGACAAGGATATTCATCAGAGTTACTCCATACGAAGGATCTTGTGAACTTGAAGTTGCAGCCTGTAACCGTATTGCATGCACGACCGCACACACGCTTGCAGGTGACGCTCATTGAGCTGCGGGTTCTGCTCGTCCATCGGCTGCAGGTATATTGTGCCCGTGTAATTCACTGGAGGTCGCGCAACGCGCAGTTTGCCGAGGCTATTGTCAAGCGCGTACACCGGCAGCCCGTCGTTTTCGTCGACGCTGTGCGCAGCTATCACGTATTTGAAGCAACACGCTCGCTCAGCTGTAACCGGGTTGATTTTGCCCGACTTTGGACTGCACACGATGTATAGACCCTCGCAATCAGCAGTGTTCTTGTTGATGATGTTGAGCGGTGGAGGAGGCAGCAAACCGTTCGTTTCGACCTGCACATAGCAACCGAAACGCTGAATGAGTTTGAGCACCAGCACTTCGATTTGCTGTCGCAACGGCTCGCCGCCTGTGATGACGACAAGTCCGGTGAACCTCTTGATCGGGAAGTTGTCGGTTGTGCCCTCGACGAGTTCATCGATGTTGTTGGATAACGGCAGCGAATCCCGGTAGGCTTGTTGGATCTCATCGCAGATTTCGTCGGTGCCCATCCAGCGTCGTCCTGACGTGTAATTAGTATCGCATGCGGGGCACTGCAGGTTGCAGCCGGCTAGCCTGACAAAGACCGCGGGGGTGCCGCAGAACGGTCCCTCACCTTGAATGGTGTAGAAGATTGAATGGACATCGAGCTTATCGTGACCAAGCTGAAGCAGGGTCGTACGCTTCTCAGGCGCTTGTCTATTCACGCGCATCTAGGCTCCGGGATTACAAACCGACTCTGGCGAACCTTAGCGATCAGCGGCATGGGCTTCGCTTATCCTGTCCGCGCCCAACGGAGCCGTACCGATCTCCCGTCCGGGACTGCGGCTGAGGCGACCAACGCCGCCCCAGCTTTTCCTGGTCGGTGTGCTCGACGCCAGTGGAACCTTCATATGGAGCACCTGGCCTTCCCCACAGTTCGGGTTGCCTAAGGCGAATCCGACGGAGTTCACTCCGCGTAATGAAATGGCGCTGGCATCGGGTCGACAGCTTGGAACTGAGGCAAATTTCACTGGGGCAATGGCCCTTTCTGTCGTTATTCCCATCGTTTCTCCTGGCTCCGAAATTCAACTGCGAGCTAGGAAGCAAGTAGCACGCCAACAGAAAAGCCACGTTAGAGCACCGGACTGGAAATCCGACTCCCGGGGTTTTGGCCTGGTGCGATCTGTGATTCACTCTCTGGAACGGGAGGTGGATCATGGGTCACTGCTATTCTCTCGATCTTCGGGTGCGGGTGGCCGACTTTGTCGAGGCGGGCCATTCCTGCCGGGCGGCGGCAGGGCACTTTGACGTCAGCGAGAGCTTCGCCATCAAGCTCGTGCGGCGCACGCGGGACACCGGCTCGCCGGCGCCAGCCCGTCAGGGCCGTCCGCCCGGAGGCGGCAAGCTGGTGCCTTATGAGAGCTTTCTGATCCAGACGGTTGAGGCCGAGCCGGCCATTACCATGCCTGAGCTCGCCGCACGGCTGCTGGAGGAACACGGAGTGGTGGCGGCTCCGGCGATGCTCTCGCGCTATCTGTGCCGGCGCGGCTTCAGCTATAAAAAAAGCCCTGATGGCGGCCGAGTGCGCACGCGCCGACGTGCGGGATGAGCGCCAAGTCTGGCACGCCCAGCGCCAGCCGCGCATGCGCGAGCAGCCGCACCGCTTGATCTTTCTTGATGAGACCTACGTCAACACCAAGATGACCCGCCTGCGTGGGCGCTCTCGCAAAGGCCAGCGGCTGCGCATGAAGGCTCCCTTCGGCCATTGGCAAACCCATACCTTTTTGGCCGGGCTGCGGTGCAGCGAACTGAGTGCGCCGTGGATCATCGATGGTCCGATCACCCGGTTGGCGTTCGAGGCTTATATCGAGACGCAACTCGCGCCGACGTTGTGCCAAGGGGATGTGGTGATCCTCGACAACCTGGTCGCTCACAAGAGCGAGAAGGCCGCGCAGTGCCTGAAGCAAAGAGGCGCCTGGTTCCTGTTTCTGCCGCCGTATTCGCCCGATCTGAATCCGATTGAACAGGCCTTCGCCAAGATTAAGGCACACCTGCGCAAAGCCGAGGCCCGAACCTTCGACGCACTCTGGCGGGCGCTCGGTGACATCTGCAACCTGTTCGAGCCGCAGGAGTGCTGGAACTTCCTCAAAGCTGCTGGCTATGCGTCCGTTTAACCGTCCGATGCTCTAGAACAACAGGTTGCACAGACATCACTATGGCGTATGTCCGACAACGCGCGCGGGGCATGTTGAGAAAGTGACTTCGAGCGCTGAGAGGGACGCCCAGGGTGGAAACGGATGACGGCGCCGATTTCGTTGCATTGCGGAACTGAATCGGCCGGCAGCGCTTTAACCAAGCCGCTCCATCTTACCCCACCATGTGCATCCGAGCACTAAGTAGGTCGCCAAAAGTTATGCAACAGCTTTCTGAGCCAGAAGCGTTTGGACAGCATGCCGGCCTTGCGGAACGCTTGTTGCGGCGTCAGCGTCAGCACCCAGGCTGCGGCCTCGGCGGCCAGAGCATCGATGGAAGCCGCCTGCCGGTTGGCCGCGATCAGCCGCTTGAGCTCGCGCCAGAGTTGATCCATCGGGCTCAGTTCGGGCGCCTGCCGGGGCAACCACACGAACCGGATGCGCAGCCGGTCGGCCAGGGCTTGGGTCTGCGGGGCAGTGTGGGCGCTCGCCCGATCGGTGAGCAGCCAGAGCCAGCCAGCCTTGCGGTAGCGGCGCCGCAGCGCACGCAGGAACGCCTGGGCATCGGCCTGACCGGCACGGGTGCGGATCAGCACCACCCGACGCGCGCTTTGCAAGTCGATCGCCCCGAACAGCACCCGCTTGGCATTGCGGCCGGTGATCGGCACGAGGGCCTGCGTGCCCTTGAGCGCCCAGGTCGCGCGCAGCGGCGGAAACAGCCGCAGCAGCGTCCAGTCGAGGCACAGCAGCCGATCGCTCCTGTGCCAGCCCGCCTTCAGGCGTCGGGTGATCCCCCCTTATATGGGCCGATCCGTCAAGCGCTGGCAGGCGGTGTGCCGGATCGAAGTCAGAGTTTGACCTGGCCGACAGGGTCGAACCAAAGGAAGCCGAGTTCAAAGCCTGCCATTCTGGCATGGCGGCTCTCAGCTTGGGCGAGGCGGGCGGTCAAGTCCCGCAGCCGCTTCGCGGTGCGCCGCAGGCGCAGGGCTTGAGGGCCGGCCGAAGCTCCAAGCCATCCTGGAGACTGCCCGAGGGCAACTCGCTCCGACACTGTCCGTCTACTCAAGGGCGGGATTCGACAGTTTGCGGTGACCTCCGAGGCTGAGCCCGATGGCGCTCATGCGAACCGTTCGTCCGCATCACCTTATATCCGGTTGGGCCCAAGCCCTGACCATAATCCCGCATGCGTCGGGAACGGGCTCCGGGGTGAGCGCGACCATTCTTTTTCGCGGCATTGTTCCAGCCAGGGGGGACAACGCGGTCGCACTCCCCTCAGACATCACGCGCTGACACTCCCGCGCCAGTGCGCAAGCGGGTTCAGGGCTTCACGGCCACATCGGCTGGCAGGGCGCCTGTTTCGACATAGCGCCACAACAGGATCAGCAGCTTACGGGCGAGCGCCACAATTGCAATGCGTCTGACCCGCCCGGTGGCCGACCCCACACGGCTGCGGAACCAGACCGCGAGTGCACTGTCAGGCTGGTTGCGCAACCACAGCCAGGCGAGTTCGATCAGCGCCTTGCGGGCGCGGGCGTTGCCCGCCTTGGTAATCCCTTGCTCGCGCGAGCGGCGGCCGCTCGCAAACGGGCTGGGGGTCAGTCCCGCATAGGCAGCCACGTGGCGCCGGCTGGCAAAGCATCGGTAGAACACCTCCTTGGCGAGGACAGTTGCAATCTCAGAGCCGATCCCCCTCAGATGCAGCAAGGTCCCAAGCTTGGACGAGGACGCGGCTCGTGCCGCCGCCGCGTCGGCATCGCGCCTCGTCTCGACCTCGGCCAGGTGCCGCAGGACCAGTTCGAGCCAGTCGAGCTGACGCGCGATCTCCGCCGACAGCCGCGGCGGCAGCGGCCGGCCATCCCCCGTGATCAGCTGCGCCAGGCGCGAGCGGCGATCCGGCCGCAGCGGCTCGTAGTCGTCGATCCCTTGCGTCGCGCACAGCCCCTTGATCCGGTTGACCAGGCGAATGCGCTCCTGCAGCAGCGTGGCCCGCTCGCGGCTCGGACGACGCGCATCCTCCTCGTCCGGGGACGGTGGGCGGACCATGGAGCAGACCTTCGGCTCGCCGCGGGACCAGGCCATCAGCGCCCGCAGCAGAGCCTGGGCATCCAGGCGGTCCGTCTTGGCCCGCCGGGCCCGGCGGTCGACCTGCAGCGAACTCGGGTCCATGACATGGCTGCTGACGCCGTGCGCCTCGAGAAGGCGGTGCAGCCAGAACCCGTCGCGGCCGGCCTCGTAGCAGCACGATACATGTGGGCTCACGCCGGTGCGTCGTTCCACGCGGGTCCGGATGCGGGCAAGCAGGTCGAGCACCGCCTGTCCATCACCGGCGGGAAGCCGATGCAGCTCGATCTTCGCGGCATCGGGGGCATGCAGCGCCACCAGCCAGGAGCGGCGGCTGAGTTCAAGGGCGAGATAGATCGTGTGGGTGCTGTCCGAGACTGAAGCGTCGGCTGAGGGAGAGGAGAACATGAGCGGCCTCCAGGGTGAGGTGAGGTGACCGCCTTACTTCACCAGTTCGGCGGTCGCTGGCCCATGAGATCTTTTTCTGCGGCAGGTGAGCCGCGCGCGCGACATAGACATAGCGCGGCCGCTTCCAACGATAGCCGGCTTCGTGCAGCCGCCGCCGCAGCGTCTGGCGGCTGACCGCGAGGCCCTTCGCGGCCAGGTCGTGGGCCAGCAGCGGCACCGTCCAGCTCGTAGCCTGGTAGCCGCAGCGGCGCGGGTCGCGCGCCAGGGCCGCCGCCAGCCGCTGCGGCGTGAGCCTCGGCTGACGGCGGGGACGTCCGCTGCGCGGCCGGTCGATCAGGGCCGTGGCCTCATGCTCGGCTCGGTACTGGACGAGCCAGCGGTGCACGCTGGAGCGGTTGACCCGGCAGCGGCGGGCCGCCTCGGCGACGGGATGGCCCTCGGCCACCAGCAGCAGCGCCTCGAGGCGGCGATACACCCGGGCCTCACGGGCACCAGAAAGCGCGGCAGTAAGCCGCTTGCGATCCGCCTCGTCGAGCCACGTTTCGGGAGAGTGATCATGGTGTTGCATGCTCTCCAGGGAACACCCGCAGTGCTTGCGTTGCAAGTCTTATGAAGACCTACTTAGAGAGCGCAGGCGACCAAAGGTATCAACCAACGCTTATGGCCGGGGCCGCCCTTGAACCATTCGAGTACACAACGGCGGAGTATGGGTGATGCCAAATGAGCAGCTGATTTGAGATGATTGCTGAGCAGCGCACGCTGGACGCGGCAGCACAGCCTGACGCTGGGTCGACCGGTATGCCTAATCGCTTTTTGCCGACACCGGTAACCGACGCTCACCTTTCCAATCCGGAGATCTTGACCAGAGCTGCCGACTGGCTGCCACCGCTGGCGGCTGGCGAGCGGACTTGAGGGAACAGGATCATTTACTTATGAGGCTTCGAGTGATGCCACACACGTTGCCTGCAAAAAGGCCCGACTGCCGAAAACCGCCGCAGTGGCAAGGCCTGACGGCCTCCTTTCCTATACCCGTCCACACGACCCAAGCTTTTCCTATAACGAATCAATCGTGGACCGAGGAAGTCGCAGCCGAAAAACATCGGACAAGAGTCGCTGCAGTTCGGTCTTCGTTTTGAGTGTTTCTGTTTCCTCAGTTTGGTTCCGAATCATGCTGAAATCCTTGTTGAACAAGTTCGCAGTCCCTTCGGCGGTCAGCACGCTCATCATGAGGCTGGATGGAAACGGCGAACGGTCCCAGCGTGCGCAGATGAAGTTCGCACCCTCGAAATCTGAGGGCAAGGCGGTGGCTCGATCGAAGCCATAAAGAGCGAACCATTCATTCCCGTTCTTGCGTTCAACGACGAGTTCTCCGCTGGCGGAATCAGCTCGCAGGCGAAACACGTCACGGCCAGCTGCTTGCAGTTCCTCTGTATCGATCCGCAGCGGTTTAATCGGTGCTGGACCACCGAAGCCAGCGTCGGCAAGCCAGTCGACGCCCTCGATGGTTACGATGAATGCCTGATGTGTGCGTGGCCCACCCTCCACTGCACCCATACGCACTCTGCCAAGGATGGGCTTGATCGTGAAACCGAGTGCTTCTAGCGCCAAGCCAAACAACTTGTTCAATTCGAAGCAGTACCCCCCTCGCCGAGCATTGATCAGTTTGGCCCAGATCGAATTCTCAGTCAGATTGGGTATATAACCCAACAGCACATCGATGTTTTCAAAGGGAATCGCGCGCATTTGAGCCTGCTGAAGGGCAACAAGACCGTCGACCGTTGTCGGCACTCGAGCAAGGCGAATACGATTCAGATAGATCGCAATATTGAATGCCATGGGATGTCCTTAACAGCTAGAAATTCGTATCGTTGGACGCTCGCCGGAAGGGAGATGACGTCCCAGGGTCACGGAGCAGAGTACGATGGCCATCTTCCCCTATAGAAGTGAACGTGCCGACCACTCCGGAGCCATTCCTCGTGTTCGCACTGAACCAAAGCGGCCGTTCGAGCGCGGCAAATATCCCCGCGATGCCGGAGAGTCGCGCATTGCTCGTACAGGGCGCTAAACATCACGGTGCTGCGATAAGGGGTGCACAAAGGACTTCCGATCACAGCGGATTGCAACAGTTCCTATTCGACCTTCTCAGGCCTCCGCTCATGGTGACTCGCTGTGGCTCACTACGAGTGGTCGAGATAAGCGTCGAACGCGGCAGCAACGGAGCGAAGCAAAATGCGATGGCCATGCCGCACGCGGATGAAGCCATTCTCGACGTCCACTATCCCGTCGTCGGCCAGCATCGCCAAGTGCTCAGCTGAATCGGGAAAATGGGTCCAATCGAATCCGTGGGCGGCACAGATTGTCGGTACGTCGGCTTCGAGATCACACATCAGTCGCTCGATGATTGCGCCTCTGACGCGGTCCTCGTCGGTGAGACGATAGCCCTTCGACGTTGCCAAGCGACCAGCTGCGATTTGCTGACTATAGGCCTCCAGCGCAGCTTCGTTCTCGACGTAACCCTCTCCAACACGCCCGATAGCCGACGCACCAAAGGCGATCAGGGTTTTGCAGGTGTCGGCAGAGTAACCTTGGGAGTTGCGCCGCAGGCGACCGCTTTTCTGAGCCAATGCGAGCTCGTCGTCCGGCAAGGCGAAGTGGTCGAACCAATCTGTCGATAGCCGGCGCTAACCAGCGTCTCGGCTACGGCCTCAGCTTGTTCGGCGCGAGCAGCGCCGTCCGGTAGCGCTGCCTTCTCAATGAGGCGCTGATGTTTATTAGAGGATGGCGCGTGAGCGTAGCCAAACACGGCAAGCCGCTGAGGGCGCATGGCTACCGCCACCGTTGCGGTCTGGACGCAGGACTGCATCGTCTGATTGGGAAGACCGTAGATGAGATCAATGTTGATGCGGCTTATCCCCTGCTGGCGCAGGTTTTCGACGGCAATCGCCGTTTGCTCTACACTCTGGACCCGATTGATCGCTTTTTGAACAAAGGGGTCGAAACTCTGCACGCCCAGGCTCGCGCGGTTCACCCCGGCTGCTCCTAAGGCTTCGGCCATCTCCGTAGTGAACGTGCGCGGATCGATCTCGACGGCGATGGCGGTCTTTTGCCTAAATGCGAAGCGTCGGCGCAGAAGCTCCATCAAGGCGAGGAATTCCTTTGGCTCAAGGAGCGTCGGCGTTCCGCCGCCAAAGTGTACGTCGCTCACGGGCAGCGCCTGCGGCGTTAGCTCCGAGACCAAACGGATCTCATCGCGCAGCGCTGCCACGTAATTTTGGATCGGCGCATCCCGCCGGGTGATGGTAGGGGGGCAGCCGCAATACCAGCACATCGACCGGCAGAACGGAATATGGATGTAGAGCGATACGGAATCGTTAGCTGGTAGGCCGCCCAGCCATTCCCCATAAGTCTCCGCGCCGATCGCTGCGGAGAACTGCGGTGCGGTTGGATAATTGAAGTACCCAGGCACGGGTGCCTCGCTATGTTTTGTCCCTAGCATAGCGTCTCTCATCCTGATGTTAATGATCTTCACGCAGAGGGTGTAACATAGGGCGGTGTCGGTCATCGTGAGGAGGTGCGCGATGGATGACAACGTCTGGCGGCCGGCGCATTTGACGCCGGAGCAGATGGAGGAGCGCCGGCTGGCGGCCGCGACGCTGTTGCGCCGGGGCCGGCTCTCCCAGGCTCAGATCGCCCGGCAGCTGGGGGTCAGCCGCGCCAGTGTCTGCCGCTGGGCCGCTACGCTGGCCCAACAGGGTCGGCGCGGCCTAGCCGCAATACCGTTGACTTAAGCTATAGTACCAAACGCCGGCGCAGCCGGGCGACCCACTGGTTGAAGCGGTACACCTCCAGATCATGGGATTGGCAGTACGCCGTGCGTGTCAGTCGACTGACATTCCAGTCGCGAACGTGCTGATGCCATGAAGGGCGGCCGCAGGCTTGGCCTGGTGGTCTGGAAGCAGTCTGCGGGAGAGCCGTTGACAGGAGCACCGTGTCCTCCACCATTGGCGCGACAATCCGGATAAGCGCGCTGGAGCGGACGATCGGCGCGGTCAGGGGCGGCCCAGCCCGCGCCTTGGTCGGGAAGTTGCTCATCTTGCGTTTCACCACACGTGGATTGTGGCGACCTCGACTGGGCTCGGCCGGTGTGTCGATGATCTCGATCAGGATCATCTCATGCATCTGATGCTGTCGCTGAGGGGGAAAACGCGGCATAAAACGGGAGATGCCGCCGGACAATCCGCACCGTGTGGAGGAAGGACAACGTGTCCGGGTCGCACCCGGCCTTTCGGCTGGCAGCATGGATCAGCTGCCGCACAACGCCAGATGGACGAGCAGAAAGCCATAGAGTTCTTGTTCGGCCAGATCCGCCCGGCGACTGCGCAGCATCAGGCGCTGCCCGGGCAGGCTCACCTTGAATTCGGCGAAGGTCCCCTCGCACTCCCACCGTTCATGATACAGCGCTGCCAACTCCGTCGCTGGCGCGACGGCCGGGTCGAGGAGCGTGGTGACCAGCCGATAGAGGGGCTCCGCGTCCGCGATGCCTTCCAGGCGGTAGTCGATGACGCGCACGACCTGTCCCCCCTCATCGTGTCGACGCTGCTTGGGCGAGGCGTAAAGCCGGCTCAGATACGAGCCATCGGAAAGGCGCTGGCGGCAGGGCAGTTTGTGGTTGATGCGCACCCGCCAGAGCAAGTCGGCGCCCGTCGCCGCCGCCAAGCGCCACAGCTCAAAGCCGACGAAGGCCCGATCAGCCAGACACAGCATGTTCGGCTGCAAGTGCTGCAACACGCGCGGCGTCAAGCGGACCTCGCTGGTGTCGTAGCGGCCAACCGCCACGGCGAACATGGCATGGGTGCCGGTTTCAATCAGCCCCACCAGGCGCAGCTTCGGGAAGCTGCTGGCGCCCCGCGAGGCGGCAGGGCGGCCGAACTGGGCCTCCAGTTCCGGCGTATCCGGAAGATCAATGGTCGTGCCATCCACACTGACCAACCGGCGACCACGGTACCACGCTCCGGGCGTGCCGGGGTCCGCAATGGGATGGGCCACCCGCTGGAACAACTCCCGCACGGGCGTGACCCCCAGCCGGATCCGCGCACGGGTGATGGCCGACTTGGTCGCCCCCAGCGCGTCGAGCCCGCCCAGGCGGAGCCACCGCACCCCCTCCAGCAGGCATCGCAACACCTCGCCGTAGGAGGCCTGTGCATACAAGGCCAGCGCCATCACATAGTACACCACCAACGGCGCTGGCAGCTGTCGATGCCGCTGGCTCTGTCGCTGCGTCGCGACCAGCACAGCGTCAATCAAGGCCGCCGGAACGGTCGTCGTCAGCACCCCGAGTGTGACGAGATCGCTGATCCGTGGGCTGTCCGGCAGGCGCGCTGGAGGTCGGGTCATGACTGAACCCTCCGCAAGCTACCCCCCTCGTCACTTCACACCCCATCGGCAGCTTAAGTCAACGGTATTGGGCCTAGCCGCTCTTATTCATGATGTGGCTGGAGAGGGCTGGCGAGTGTAGCCTAAGTGACTGACGTGTCGTAGGATTTGGTTGCTGACACCAATCTCTGCCACCGATTGCACCGTGCCACACCCGCCATGCCGGATGATACCCCTCCAACGTTTCCGTTTCCAGCCGTTGGCCGCAAGAAGATCACCGCCGCGTTCGACGGTGGACGCCTGTCGTCCGACGGCGGCGTCATGCTCCTGGCCCAGGCCGAGCGCCGGCTGGGCGTCGCCGAGCGGCTGGCGCGTTTCATTCCGGATCGGCGCGATCCGGCCCGCGTCAGGCATGCTGTGGCGGACATGCTCCGCGCCCGCATCTTCGCGATTGCGTGCGGTTACGAGGACTGCAACGACTTCGGTCCGCTGCGCGCGGATCCGGCGTTCAAGCTCGCCTGCGGGCACTTGCCGGAGACGGGTGCGGATCTGGCCTCGCAGCCAACCCTCTCACGCCTGGAGAACGCCCCGAGCCTGCGCGATGCGATCCGGCTGAGCTATGCTCTGATCGATCAGTGGATGGACAGCTATGTGACCCCGCCGGACGGCGTGGTGCTGGACATCGACGATACCTGCGACGTCGTCCATGGCCATCAGCAACTATCACTGTTCATGCGCATTACGACGAGCGCTGCTTTCTGCCGATCCATGTCTATGACAGCGCCACCGGCCGACCGGTTGCCGTCGTGCTGCGGCCGGGCAAGACGCCCTCGGGCCGTGAGGTCCGGGCGCATCTGCGACGTCTCGTGCGGCGCATCCGCACCCGCTGGCCTCTCACCCGCCTCACGATCCGGGGCGACAGTCACTATGCCCGCCCTGAGGCCATGGACTTCTGCGAGCAGAACGGCGTCAGCTACCTCTTCGGGCTGGCTGGCACGAGGCTGCTCACAAGCAAGGTGCAGGACACCGCGGATGCGGTGCGCACTCAGCGGGCGGTCGAGGATCGCGAGGTCGTGCGTGGCTTTGCCGAGACGACGCACCGGGCCAAGAGCTGGTCGGGCGAGCGCCGGGTGGTCGCTCGCATCGAGGCGACCCGCCTCGGGCTCGATATCCGGTTTGTGGTCACCAACCTGATCGGCACCAGTCCACGGGTCATCTACGAGAGCCTGTACTGTGCCCGGGGTCAGGCCGAGAACTGGATCAAGTTCCACAAGACGCAGCTCGCCTCCGACCGAACCTCGTGCCGGCGCGCCGTGGCCAACCAAGTCCGCCTCGTGCTGCACACAGCCGCCTATTGGCTGATGCTGTCCGTGCGCGAGACCATCCCAGCCGCTCGCGATCTCGCCCGGGCGGAGTTCGCAACGCTGCGGTTGCGCCTGCTCAAGATTGCCGTGCGGGTGCAGGAAGGCGCCAGCCGCATCCGGCTGGCCTATGCCTCCGGCTGCCCAGACGCGGATCTCGTCCGCCGTCTTGCAGGGGCTCTGCACCCCAGCCCCGGGCCGCCTCGCCCTGAGCGCCGGGGCTGGCATCGCCCCGATCATCCCATCCCGTCCCTGCCAACGCGTTCCCCACGTTCCAGACCTCGCCGCGGTGAAAGAAACGCAGCGGATCGGCACGCCCGAGCTGCAGATCAAACCATCCCAGCCGACTCCGGTGAATACGATGGGTTAGGCACCGTTCAGGAGCGATTGCCTACAACGATTCGCGACAGGAGGCGCGACCAGGATCGTCGCCTTTCGGGAGATCGGCAATGACGAAACTGGCTGCTTTATCGGCTGTTGCTCTCATCGGTCTGAGCACGCTCACACCCGGTGTGGCCGAGGCGCGAAGCCGTCGGAATGTGGCCGGGGCAGCGATTGCAGCGGGTGTGGTTGGTCTGGCCATTGGTGGCCTGCTGGCCTCACAGGCCCAAGCGGCTCCCGCCTACGGCTATCCGGCCTATCAACCGGACTACGGCTACCGCCCGGCGCCTGTGCGCTACCGCTATGTCGAAGAGGCCCCGGTGGTTTATCGCCCGGTGCGCCGCTACGAGCCCAACTACACCTATACCCGCCGAGTGACGGTACGCAGAACGATCATCAAGAAGCGGTTTGAGACTGCCCCGGTCTACGACAGCTATGGGGATGATTACGCCTGGTGATTGCTGCTGTCAGTCGGCCCACCTCATGCCGTCTGCCCTGCCGGGGCAGGATCACGGGTATCCTCATCGGCTGACCGACAGATGCATCGATCACGACAGTTCCAGATCCGTCGTGGTCGACCGTTTTGCTGACGATATGGGGGAATGTCGTGTGATTGCGAAGCGGCGCTACAACCGCTTCGGCGAGCTGCTGATCAAGCGCATTCGCATCTGCGGCGGCAACTGATCGAACATCTTTGGAAAGCGACGGACCTGCTTTCTGCTACGGTCTTTGGTCGACCATCAAATCGTCCCATTCCTGGTCACTGCTCGACATGCTGCAATCTCAGGAGATGTCATGCTGAAGCTGCTCATAGCTGGTCTTTTAGGAGTCACAGCCCTCAGTGCCGGAGGTCTGTACGCCAATGGCACTGCACAACCTGTCAATGAGGCCGCGATCCGGGCAACCGCCCCGATCATAGTGGCTCAGGCCGTCGATGAGGATAATGAGGACGAGGACGTTCAACCTGACGTCCAACCCGGCCCGGATGACCAAGATGACCAAGATGACCAGGAGGACATCCAGGACGACGAGGAGGCTACTGCTTCGCACCCGGTGAGTGTCGGCCTCGGATAGCGACATTCCCGAGACCGTTCCGGCACCTGCCCCATGTTCGGGGCGAGCGATGCCTCGCTCTGCACCGTCAGGTTAACGGTAGGGTGACCGGATAGAGGCCTAGGTGAGGGATGAAGAACGCCCGTCACCCTCGCTATGCCCGCCACCGGTTCCCGGCTGAAGTGATCAGCTATGCCATCTGGTTGTATTTTCGGTTCCCACTCAGCCTGCGCATGGTCGAAGAGATGCTGGCGGCTCGCGGTATCGAGGTCAGCCACGAGACTGTCCGGCAGTGGGCGCTGAAATTCGGCCAGAGCTTTGCCAATCAGATCCGTCGCCGCCTCCCGGCACCCGGAGACAAATGGCACCTTGATGAGGTCGTGATCAGCATCGCGGGTCGGAAGCACTGGCTCTGGCGTGCCGTCGATCAGCACGGGGCCGTGCTCGACATCCTGGTTCAGAGCCGCCGCAACGCAACGGCTGCCAAGCGTCTGCTGCGAAAGTTGCTCAAGAAGCAGGGCGCTGCTCCTCGTGTCATGATCACGGACAAGCTGGCCAGCTACGCCGCCGCGAAGCGGGCGGTAATGCCGGGGGTTGAACACCGACAGCATCGTGGCTTGAACAATCGAGCGGAGAACAGTCACCAGCCGACCCGACGACGTGAGCGCACCATGAAGCGCTTCAAATCAGCCGGGCAGGCGCAACGTTTGCTCTCGGTTCACGATCAGGTCGCGAACCTCTTTCGCCGCCCCGCAAACACCAACGCCGCTGATCACCGCACGGCGCGAGCCCGGGCCTTCATGACCTGGGCGAACGTCACAGGTGCTGCGGCTGGATTCTGATCCAACCGCCCAGGGCAGGTGGAACTGCGTCAGTCCGTTAAGTTGACGATGCCTCGAGGAGATTGCGGAGCGCTGCAGGGCCTTTCTGCGCACGTGGCGACTGCGCCACCCGGCGGTGGCCGACAGCTTGGAGGAAGCGGGCGAGGCGCTGTTTGCGTTCACGACGCTGCCGCCCTCGCAATGGAAGTCGGCCCGGACGACGAATGCGATCGAGCGGCTGCACGAGGAGTTCAAGCGGCGGATCAAGACCCAGACCGTGCTGCCCTCGGATGCCACCGCCGCCATGCTGTTCTGGGCTCTGCTCGCGTCCGGTCAAATCACCATGCGCAAAGTCGACGGCTGGAAGACGCTTCCCAAAATCTCATCGGGCCAGGAGACGACGATTGACCTCGCCGCATGACCGAGTACCCTGTCCATACCGGAGATCGTGCCACCCGAATTTCCACACAACTCGCGACGGCACTGATGATGGGGCTAGAATCCGCTGATCAGGACCCCAACCGGTTGAGCAATTCCATGACAGACCGCACCACACTCGCCCGCCTCGGCAAACTCGTCGCTGTTGATGTCGCCACGGGACACCCGGGGGCAAACAGTTGGACCGCATCGCAGGTCCTGGAAGCACAGCCAGAGGCCGTTCTCGATCTGATCGAGATGCTCGTGACCGAAGGGCGCAAGGCCCGGCCCAACGAGCAGTTGGTCGCCGCCTACGTCTACATGATCGGCCAGGCGCTGGAGGTCATCCGGATGAACCTGGAGAACGGACAAGCATCGGCCCGCGAGCTGGCTGAGGCTATCCGGCGAGC
The DNA here is from genome assembly GCF_034627025.1 of Microvirga lotononidis. NCBI lineage: Bacteria > Pseudomonadati > Pseudomonadota > Alphaproteobacteria > Hyphomicrobiales > Methylobacteriaceae > Microvirga > Microvirga lotononidis. Next base: position 1,113,179 of record NZ_CP141049.1, read on the forward strand.
CTTGTTGCAGGCGGGAACCTCCGGCCGGGTCGAACCAACTCTGCTCATGATGGTCCTGATGCAGTTTTCGAACGCCAAGCTTGATCCTGGCGCCGAACTCCAGCGCCTCATGGCAGACCTGTTCGAGCAGATCAGCCCGCAACAAGGAGCCGGCCGGAGCGGTGGCGACTTCGATGCTTACCTCAACGATCTCGTAGAGGAGGTCGGCGGCGACCCGTTCGCGCTCCACGCCCAGATGCTGGAGATGGCAGGGGCCCTCCCGGCAGAGCACCGCACCACAATGGGCGTCTCGCTGCTTCAGACGGGTGAGGCCAGCGCCCGTGAGGCCGTTTTGGGATGGCTGCTCGACCCCTCGACTGAGGTGCGGCATGCGGTGGCCACCGCCCTCGAGCACTCGGCTCACCATGGGGCTGTTTCAGGCAGCATGCTCCGGCGCCTGATTGTGCTCCGCAATTGGCTGCCCGAGGCTGATCGCCCCCTCTTGGATGGAGCCATTCAGGCCTGTCGGCGCACGGGCGTGGAGTGCGCGTCCTGGCCTCAGTCGCAGGTCTATGATGCACTGGCCTCCGGGATTGATGGAGCTGGAGCCCAGAGTATCTTTGTTCTAGCCCGAGAAGGTCGTCGGAAGGCGATTGGATGTTTGCTGGTCAAAGCCGGGGTAGGGGTCCGTGACGCCTGGGCGCGCCGCGGGCTGACACGCGCCGAGATGGAAGAGTTTTTGGATCAGGTTGCGGGCGGAATGGAAGTATTCCCGATCAGCTTGGAGTACGTGCGGCTTGCGACAGCTCACGCCCTCGCCGTGAATCTGGCGTCCGGGACAATGGCGCCGTTTGCGTTGCTGGATTTTGTCGAGACGGCGGACCTGCAAGGGTTACAGCCTCAGGCCCTGCCGCTTGAGCGACTTCTGGCTCTGCTCGAGGCCGAAGCGGATCCGGCCGCGCTTGGTTCAACGGCCGAGCTGCTGGCGAGGAGCCGTGCTGTGGTCGCCAGGTTCGGCTTTCTCGAGTCCTGGTTCGAGGAGGGTACGGCAGTCGAGCAGTTGCTGGAGGGCAAGCGGATGGCCCGGGCAAAGCGCGTTGCCCTCGTGCGAGAGAGCCTGTTGCCTGAGCACGCCACCAAGTGGGGTGACCGCCTTGCTCGAACCGCATTGTTGCTGCGCCATTGTGAGGATGAGGAGCCCTGGCAGGAGTTCTTCGTTACCGCCAAGGAGGTTCTGGCAGGCCGTGCGATGGCTGAAATTCCATTGATGAGCCGTGTGGCTGAGGTGACAGTGGATGCTTACATCGCGAGCCGATCAGCGGAGCGTATGACCGGCAGACGTGGCGTGTAAAAAACTGTATCGAGTTGTGAGGTTCGACGACATCGTTTCAACTTTCTGATCGTCAGATCCACCTCTGAGATGCAATGCTGATCCTGTTGCTGCTGTGGACCTGTAGGCAGCGCAGGAGTGCTGTCTATCAGATCCACAGCCTAAGGGCTGGGGAAGGCGATGGATCTGATCAAGGCGCGTCTCGCGTGGGTCGAGCTTTATGCCAAGACCGGCGATGCTGGGCTGGTCTGCCGCCGCTGCGGCATCTCCCGACCTACTCTACGCAAGTGGTGGCGCCGCTATCAGGCCGATGGCGAGGCGGGCCTGGTGGACCACAGCCGCCGCCCGCATCGGCTGGCTGCCCAGAAAGTATTTGCTGACCAGGAAGCGCTTATCCTGTCGCTTCGCCGGGAGCGAAAGCTCGGGGTCAAGCAACTGCGCAATGAGTTGATCCGGCAGCACGATCTGACGCTGTCGCTCGACACCATTCATCGGACACTCGTCCGACATCGCGAGCAGGTGCTGAAGCGGCCGCGGCGCTGGCGCAAGGGAACACGCCACTACAGCCGTCCTATTCCGGGCGATCGCGTCCAGATGGATGTCTGCAAGATCAGGCCTGGCGTTTATCAGTACACCGCGATCGACGATTGCAGCCGCTACAAGGTGCTCGGCGGCTACAGCCGTGCCACGGGCGCCAACACCCTCGATTTTCTGGAGCGCCTGATTGAGGAGATGCCATTCCCGATCCAGCGCATCCAAACTGATCGCGGTCGTGAGTTCTTTGCCGAGGCGGTTCAGCAGCGCCTGATGGACTGGGCCATCAAGTTTCGGCCGATCCCGCCCAGGTCGCCCCATCTGAACGGCAAGGTCGAGCGGACGCACCGCGCTGATCGAGAGGAGTTTTGGGACACGGTTGATCCCCAGGATCCGGAGATCGAGGCGAAGCTGTCGGAGTGGCAGCATCACTGGAACTGGCATCGACCCCATACTGCCTTGGGCGGTCAGTCGCCCATCGACCGCGTCTGTGAACTCCTCGATCAGACGCCTCTGGGTGAAGCCGTTGAAGCGAGCTACGACGTCAGCCGAGAGCGTATCAGGATTGCCGATCACCGGCTCGATCTCGCGCTGGCTCAAGTGAAATGATGTGCCCAGACCCTACAGAGGAGTACACTTGGCGCTTTGACGATGCGGTGAAATCCGTTCTCACCATCCCGCGAAATACGCAGCAGCAGCGCCCGAGCCTGATCCTGGCTCCAGATCGTGCGGCGGTCTTCGCGAAAGCCTATGAGTGGATTGAGCTCCAGCTCAGGTCTGCTAAGAGGACCGCATGACGTACTGCCTGATCCAGCTCGCCCCGGGGGCCTATGATCTGCTCCTGCATGGAAAGATCATGGGCAGCGTTGTGCGATCGGGAGAGCGCAGTAACAACACCTTCTGGACGGCGGAGCTGCTTGAGGATGGGCCGCCGAACCAACGGCCAGCTCCCTTTGCGGCCATCGAACACACCTTCGTCACCCTGGAAGCCCTGTGTGAGTGGCTTGGACATCCGAAGGTCATCAGCAACTCCGGGCGCAGCGCAGTCGCCCGAAGGGCCTGAGGCCTTGACACCGAATGCTGCAAGTTCCTGGTTTCTGCAATGGATAGGACACCTCCCCGGATCACCATCACCTACTGCACGCAGTGCCAATGGCTTCTGCGCTCGGCCTGGCGGGCCCAGGAGCTTCTTTCGACGTTCGCAACCAATCTGGGCGAAGTGGCCCTTGTGCCGGGGACCGGCGGAGTGTTTCAGATCACCTACGAGGGCGAGACCATCTGGGATCGCAAGCACGACGGAGGCTTCCCCGAGGCGAAGATCCTGAAGCAGGGTGTCCGCGACCGGCTGGATCCCGGACGGAGCCTCGGCCACAGTGACCGGGTGCCATGACCGGGCAGCCGTAGAGTACCTAGGTCTACGTGGATGACGGCGCTGCCATGAGGAAAGATCCTAGCAGCCTGTCGGACTGACGTCTTCAATCGAAGGTAGGGTGGCTCTGGCTGGTCGAGAACCAGTGGATGGGCGGGAGGCAGTCCGAGAGAGGCTTGGGTTGGCGATTTTCGACCGGTGGACGATTTGGCGGTCTTTAGGCTTTGATGACGCCCGCATCAGGCTGGGATCAGGGCGAACATGCGCTTGATGTTCCAGGCCATGGTCACGAGGTTCCATTCGCCGCAGGCCTTTTGGTGGCCGCGCATCGAGAACTGCCGGAAGCCCAGAACGGATTTGATGATGCCGAACACCGGCTCCGGTGTCTGCTTACGCAACGCATAGAGCCTTTCGCCTTCGGGTGTCTTCAGGCGGTAGGCCATGGCCTCGACAGACGTCGGATTGTCCGGCGGCAGCAGCTCGGCAAGGCGCTCGCTGAGTGGCGGGTAATGCGCCTGCCGGCCCGTGGCGATCAGCGGCTCGATGCCGGCATTCGCGCAAGCATCGACATTGGCAGCGCTGAAGTAGCCGCTGTCGGCCACCAGCGTATCGGGCCGCCCCACCTCTTCCGGCAAGACCGTGATCTTGTCGACCATCGGCGCAAGTTGCTGCTTGTCGTTGGGCGCCTGCACCACCTCTGCCGCGACCACCAACAGGCTGCCTGCGGCGACGACGGCCTGCGCATTGTAGCATTGCTCGAACCCGCCGCCGGCCACCGGCATGATGCGCGAATCCTCGTCGGTCAGATTGATCTGGTCGGTGGGAGAAGGGCCCGATGCAGGTGGGGACGGCGGCTTGCCGCCGGGCTTCTTGCCCGAGTTCTTTTCCTTTTCCTTCCGCGCCGCAAGCTGTGCCTCATACTCGGCCTGCTCACGGGCGTGACGCTCTTTGGCGCGAGCCTCGATCTTCGCGCGCGCCGCGGCAAGCTTGCGTAACCGCTCTTCCCGGAGCGCAAGTTCATCGGGGATCGAAAAGCCGTCGGGAAGATCGGCCTGATCGGCAGCTTCGGCCTTCGCCATCAGTTCGGCCACTTCGGCCTTCAACTGCGCTTCGATCTTGCCCGCATGCTCATACGAAAGCGCGCTGTGCCGGCTGGCATTGGCGTGGATCTTCGTCCCGTCAAGCCCAACCGTGCCCATCTTCAGAACGCCCATCTCGCGCGCCAGAAGCAGCACCTGCACAAACAGACCCTCGATCTCCTTGAGAAAACGCCGCCGGAACGCGGCTATCGTATCGTGATCGGGATGATCGTTCGCCGCGATAAACCGGAAGGCGACCGAGTCATACGTCGCCCGTTCCAGCTTGCGACTCGAAAAAACGCCCGTTGCATAGCCATAAACCAGAACAGCAAGCAGAACCTTCGGATGATACGATGCCGAACCCGACCCGCGATAACTGCCGCTCATCGTCCGCAGGTCCAGCCCTTCGATAACCTCGGGTTTGTCGAGTCCGCGACACGGTGCTGTGCGGCCTGGCGCCCTGCCGCACTCTCATGGAAGCCATTGAATAAGCTGCCGAACATGTCTTCTGAGGCTCTTTGGGTGCCGTTGGCACGCCTTTTGCAGGAGGGGCGGTTATAACCGTCGGTGCGAGGCGGCAGGAGCAGCCGACCGGCATTCATGGCGTGAGCGATAGCGCGATCGCTGAAACGAGGGAAGGAAAGCAACATGTCAGGTCTGCCTATACGCGCGCCGCCCTTGTCGACCTCCGGCAACCTAAGGCGGCAAGCGCTCTTTCAGCTCATCCTGTCTGGCCCTGGGCGTGGACTGGGCATTGTTCTAATGGCATTAGGCGTAATTCTCATGAGCGTTTCCGCCACCAACGAATTTTAGTATTTAGCGCTAGAAAAGGAGAACACAATGACGATCGAGATGTCAGCTTATGGTGTGACCGCATTAACTCCTGCAGAAGCATCTGCAACTTCGGGAGGAAATCCGGGGTTTATATTTGGGATGATAGTTGTCCCTATCGTTAATTTCATCGGTATGGCTGCCGCTGCTGCATCTGTCTTTATCATTATACGTGGTATACAGCGCGGATGGTCGTGCTAAAGAATATAGGGGCGTAAGCCCCTATATTTCAACTTAAATACGAATTGACAGTTTCTTATAGACGCTGCACATCAGGGGAAATACTGAATGCCAGGTATCTTATTTCCTTCTGAAATAGCCAGCTACACTGCAGAGAGCATCCTCTCCCGACGACCAGGACGCTCTTTGGTTATCTATCAGATGATTGTGCTCGCTGTGGTTGCGACATTGGTGTCGCTGCCACTCATCACCATAACGGTCTCTGTCCAAAGTGCCGGTACCATTCGCCCCACCATCGAGAAGACGCCCCTGATTGCGCCCGTCTCCGGACGCATCTCCCGTATCCTTGCCGTTGAGAACGATCTGGTTGCCCAGGGGCAGGAGATCCTCGCCCTCGAGGATGAGGTGGTTGAAGAAAAGCTCAGGACGCTTACAGGCGACATTCACGCTAAGAGCAATCGTGCCCGTGACCTCGAAACCCTGATCTCCTCCGGCACACAGGCCAAGGACCCGATCCGCCTCCTGACCGAGTCTGCCACGGCCGAGCGGGCGCACTTTCTCAACCTGCTGCGGGAGAACGAATATGCCCGCAGGAATGCCGTGGCGGAACTCGACCGCGCTAAGCGACTGGTCTCCGTTGGTGCAGCGCCCGCAAAGACCGTCGACGAAAAGGCTTTCGCCCTCCAGAGCATTGAGGTTCAGGGCGAGATCCTCGCCCGGCGCAAATCCGCCGAATGGAACCAGGAGCTCTTCGACACCAACCTGCGCCTCAAGGAACTCACGGCCACCTTGCGTCAGCTTGAGACCGAACGGGATCTGACCCGCATCCGGGCCCCGGTGTCAGGCGCTCTCGAGCAATTCTCCGGCCTCAGCCCCGGCAGCTACGTCCAGGCGGGGCAAACCGTCGCTTCGGTCTCGCCGGACGGCGAACTGGTGGCGGAAATCTACGTCTCCCCCAACGACATCGGCTTCGTGCGGCTGGGCCAGACGGTGCGGCTCCAAGTGAATGCCTTCAACTACAATCAATGGGGCATCATCGAAGCAACGGTGCTCGACGTGGCGCAGGACTTCACCCTCCACGACGGGAGCCCGGTCTTCAAGGTCCGCTGCGCGCTCTCCCGCAGCCATCTCGCGCTCAAGAACGGGGTCATCGGTCACCTAAAGAAAGGCATGACCGTGCGGGCCCGCTTCCTCGTGGCCGACCGCACTCTCCTGCAACTCCTCTACAATGAGGTCGACGATTGGCTCAATCCCCTCCTGGCGGGCAGCTAATCCTTCATCTTCCAAACAGCCAGCGAGCCGCCATGTCGAGCAAGGTCGTCAAGTTCAAGCAGCGCGACATCACGGATTGCGGAGCCGCCAGCCTTGCTTCCGTCGCAGCCTTTTACGGTTACAAGCTGCCATTATCGCGCATCCGCCAGTATGCCTCGACCGACCGCTCCGGCACCAACGTGCTGGGCCTCACGGAAGCGGCCCAGAAGCTGGGCTTCATCGCCAAGGGGGTGAAGGGTGACTTCGACAGCCTGTACAAGATCCCGAAGCCCGCTATCGCGCACGTGATCGTCAAGAAAGTCCTGCGCCACTTCGTCGTAATCCAGGCGGTCGATGCGAGGTGGGTCACCGTCATGGACCCAGCCTATGGTGAAATCCGCAAGCTGTCGCACGAGGAGTTCAAGACGCAATGGACTGGCGTCCTGGTGCTCCTGGTTCCGGCAGACACCTTCAAGCGCCGCGACGAGACCACCTCGCCCCTCGCCCGCTTCGCCCGTCTGCTTGCGCCACACAGGGCGGTGATGGCGCAGGCTCTTGTCGGGGCGCTGGTGACGACGATCCTCGGTCTCTCGACGGCCATCTACGTCCAGAAGATCGTCGATCATGTGATCACAGCGGGCAACCGCAACCTGCTCAACCTGATGAGCGTCGCCATGCTGCTGATCCTGGTGGCGCAGATCCTGATCAATCTCCTCAGGAACCGGCTCGTCCTGCAAACGGGGCAGAAGATCGATGTCTACTTAATCCTCGGCTACTACAATCACATCCTAAGTCTGCCCCAGAAGTTCTTCGACAGCATGCGCATGGGCGAAATCGTCTCCCGCATGAACGACGCAGTGAAGATCAGGAGCTTCCTGAACGACGTCTTGATCAACATGTTCGTCGACGTGCTAATGATCCTGTTCTCGTTCGGGCTGATGTTCATCTACTCGTGGAAGATCGCCTTAGTCATGGCGGTCTCCACCCCGCTGTACCTCTTGGTCTGTTGGACCATCAACCGGCTGAATAGGAAACGCCAGCGCGCCATTATGGAGAATGCCGCCGACCTGGAGGCGCAACTGGTGGAATCTCTCGGAGCTATCTTCACGATCAAGACCTCCGGCATCGAGAGCTTCGCCAACTTCAAGATCGAGACCCGCTTCATCAAGATGCTGCACTCCGTCTACAGTTCCGGCCTCATCTCGATCTTTGGAGACAATGCCTCGACTTTCCTCGCGACCCTATTCACCATTGTGCTGATGTGGTTCGGAACAACGCTTACCCTCGATCAAACCGTCACGCCCGGCGAGTTACTGTCCTGCTACACGTTGCTCGGCTATGTCACCCGGCCGGTTACCAGCCTGATCCAGACCAACCGGATCATTCAGGATGCCTTTATCGCGGCGGATCGCCTGTTCGAGATCTTCGACGTGGAGCAGGAGACAAGCGGCGGCGGCATTGATGCCACCAAGTCCGACCTTGGTGATATCCGCCTAGAGAACGTCACATTCCGCCATGGCCCGCAGCTTGAGCTTTTTCAGGATCTCAGCGTCACCTTCCGCCGGGGCGAGATGACAGCCGTGGTGGGGGAAAGCGGCTCGGGCAAGAGCACCCTTGCGTCTCTGCTGCAGAATGTCTACCCCCTTGAGGGTGGGCGCATCCGGATCGGTCCTTATGCCCTCCAGAATCTCTCGACCGTATCCCTGCGCAAGGTTGTCGCTGTGGTGCCGCAATCGGTCGACGTGTTCTCGGGCTCGGTGATCGAGAACATCGCCCTTGGCGAGTTCGAGCCGGACATCGAGAAGATCCTGCAAATCTGTGATCAAATAGGGCTACGGGAGCTGATCGAGCGCTGGCCCAGCGGTCTCCAGACCTATCTGGGCGAGAATGGTGTACACCTCTCCGGCGGCGAGAAGCAGCGCCTTGCCTTGGCTCGGGCTCTGTACCGGGATCCGGAGATCCTGATCCTCGACGAGGCGACCTCCTCTCTCGACTCGATCGCCGAGGGGTTTGTCCTGCGGGTGGTTGAGGATCTGCGTTGGGCCGGTAAGACCATCGTCATCATCGCTCATCGACTCAGCACCATTCGTAGGGCCGACAAGATCGTGGTCCTCGACAAGGGGCAGGTTGTTGAGGAGGGAAGGCATACTGATCTGCTGACAGCTGATGGCGCTTATGCTCGCTTGTGGCGGGCGCAAACCGGCGCCTTGTTGCACGGATGAGCAAGTTGGTAATCGGGGCTGGAACTGTCGGAATTTCCGTATCTGGGCCGGGTTCATCATCCTGGCCTGAAGCGGCCTTCGAAGAGAACGGCAAACTGCGCTTTCGCCATTCCCCAGGCATCGTCACGTTATCGATAGAGGATCGGGTGCCGCCGTATAAGCGGGTATGACGAAGCTGTGCCCTCTGCTCTATGCCCGCCACCATTTTCCGGCCGCGGTGATCAGCCTCACGGTCTGACTCTACTTCCGCTTCCCCTTGAGCCTGCGGATGGTGGAGGAGAGGCTGGCCGCCCGTGGGATCGAGGTCAGCCACGAGAGGGTTCGTCGTTGGGCAGAGACGTTCGGCCGCGAGTTCGCCAATCGCATTCGCCGACGAGCTCCTCAGCCCGGTGACTGCTGGCATCTCGATGAGGTCGTGATCACCATTGCTGGGAAGCAGCACTGGTGTGGTCTTGCTTCGAAAGAGATACTGCTGGCGAATGCCTCATGCGCTGGTTGGATGCGTCATGAGCTCGGTAAATGCTGATTGAGGGGTTTGCGCGAGCGGCGTGCCCGCGAACCAGGCACCAAGCCGAATGAGGTTCATGGGAGAGCATGAGGTTTTGTGTTGGGGTCGTCTAATCGCTAGCCATTTTGCAAGTACTTTTTTCAATCCTCTCCGGCTCGACGCCAGGATCAGGGTCAAGGAAGCATTCAAGAGGAGCAGTCACTGCGGATCAGAGCCGCGCTCGGTCGACGTAGGCCGGGAGCAGGGTCGTCTTCGCGGTCGACAGGTGTCGCCGCATGATGGAGCTTCGCGGGAGGAGCCTTCCTATGTGGACGCCGCACTCGGCTGCATCAGCGGTGCATCCCAACACGCGGAATGGCTCGGCCCACGTCCCGGCAGGGACGCCTCAGCGCGCTCAGAGCCTGAACGCGATCCTCAATCCATCAAGCGACTGCGCCAACAGTCCGGTCGAAAAAGGTGCCGGTCTTGAGCATCGCGTGCATGATAACGGCAAGTTTCCTCGCTACAGCAACGGCGGCTCGCTTGAAGCCGACCCGCTCCCGGAGTTTGAGGCCCCAGGTCCGCAGGCCACTCTCGGCCGAGCTGCGGGTCAGGATGACCGTTGCCGCCTCGAAGAGCAGTCCTCGCACCTGACGATCGCCTCGGCGTGAGATGTGGCCATCATAGTCGACCTCGCCCGACTGGTAGCGTCGGGTGGTCAGGCCGAGCCAGGCGCCGACGGAGCGGGACTTCCTGAAGTTGTTCGGATCCTCAATGGCTGTTGCAAAGGATGTCGCCGTGATCGCCCCGACCCCGGGGATCGACATGAGGATGCGACAGGCTTGGCTCTGGCGAGCGCCGGTCACGAGCTGTCGCCCGAGTTCCGCTGCCCGGATGCGCAGGCCGCGCCACGCCTCCAGCATCGGCAGCACGATGGCAGAAAGCCCGTCCTGGTCGACCAGAAGACCGCGCACATTCTTCTCGAACGTGCTGCCCTTGCCGGCGGGAACCACCAACCCGAACGTCTTCATCAAGCCTCGGATCTGGTTGGATAGCTCGGTGCAGATCCGCACCAGCCGGGTGCGGGCCGCGACCAACGCCGCTCTGTATCGTGTGGTCATCAGCCGAATGCGCAGCCATTCTCCCACCCGCGACTACGTCCGAAAGCGAACGGCAGAGGGTAAAGGCAAGATGGAGATCATTCGCTGTCTCAAGCGCTTTGTGGCACGGGAGATCTTCGGCTATCTCTGCCGCGCCAGCAGGCCTCTCGCGACCGTCTCTTCAACCTCTTGACCTCTATAGGAGCATCAACGCCCCGATGGAGTCATTCTTCCATTCCCTGAAGGTGGAGCTGGTTCATCAGCGTCGCTGGACGACCCGCGACGAGGCGCGACGGGATCTGTTCGGCTATATCGAGAGCTACTATAATCGGCAGCGCATGCACTCGGCCCTCGGGTATCTCATACCCGAACAGGCCGAGCGGAAAATGAACTAACCCGGTGTCCGCGCAATCGGGGGAAGATCATCACTTCATTCGTCGTCCCGCAGGGGACAGCCTCCCGCTCGGGTGCGGAAGCTCGTGGTTCTCCTTAATCTGGCTGCTGGCGATCGGTCGGGTCTGCTCAGGCCACCTGAACCTCTCGCGTCCACCGGAACTCCGTGCCGTCGCACCACATGCGATGCATGATCACCGCCAGACGCCTCGCCAGGGCGATCACAGCCTTTCCGCTGCCACGCCGCTGGGCCACCGTCATGGCCCAGGCCTTCAGCCACGACCACCGGGTGGACGGCCGCAGCATCGTCTGAGCCGCCCCGAACAGCAGCGTTCGCATCATGCCATCCCCACAGAGCGAGGTGTGGCCAACCCGATCACTCTCGCCGGACTGGCTGCGGACGGGCGTCAGCCCCAGGACGGGCCCGACAGCTTTCGAGGTCCGGAACCGGACCGGAATGTCGATGGTCGCCACGAAAGCCAGCGACACAACCGGACCCACCCCAGGGATGGTCATCAGGCGCCGGCACACCTCATCCCCGCGGGCGAGGTCCAGAAGCTTGCGGTGCAGAGCCGTAAAGTGCTCGCGCAGCTTGCGCCGGGCATCCAGCAGCCGCTCGACACTCTCGGCCAGGTCCGGCATGCCTGCAACGAGCTCGCGAATGCGCTGCTCGACCTTGACCGCTCCCACCATGCCAACCTTGAGACCGAAGTTCAGCAATCGGCCGCGGACGTCGTTCTCGATCGCTCTTGTTGATCTGCGCTTTCAGGAAGGCTTTGGCGTGGCGCGTCTCGATGCATACGACTGGCAGGCCGGTGTCTGCCAGCCCGTCGAAGAGCCATTGCGAGAGCTGGCACGCCTCCAGCCCGATCCGCTCCAGCTGCCAGGCGGGATCCTGCAGGATCCGCAGAAGATCCTCCGGATGGGTGGCGACCTTGACCTCTCGGCAGATCCTCCCCGTCTCGTCCAGGATGCACACGGAGGTTTCTTTGACCGCGATGTCTAATCCCGCATAGTGCTTCATGGTGCGTTCCTCCCACTGAGGCTCGAGGCCGTGGCCTCGTTGTACCATCAGCCTGGAGCGCTGCACCTCATGGCGACGTGGCAGGGGCGGCGGCAGGCCGAATACCTCATCTGAGAACTCGCATCTCCCGCTGCGAAAGCGGGAGCGCATGATGCAGGGCTTTCGGTCCGCAGGAAGCCTGCAGCGGTTCACATCCGTCTTTTCAGCCGTCAGAAACCTGTTCGTCCCGCCCCATTCCCGCTGCTCTGTCCTCGCCACCCACCTTCACCGCCTTCAGGCTATGGCGGCTTTCCAAGCCGCCATAGCCTGAAGGCGGGCGTGCTCGCCTGAAATCAACAAAGCAGGGCTTATTGCGGACTCCTCAGGTTAACGTGACATCACCTTCCAGGACACGGCAGGACCGGGAATGGGAACACCGCTCGGAGCAACGACGACGCCAGCCAATCTCTCCTGTCCGTTGGCATTTTGGCGTGAGATGTCGTTGTGAGCGATTTCAAGCACTTATGTTTGAGCATGTAATTTGAGAATATCCATTTGAATTGAGAACTTGCGGTGCTTTGGACATTTCTTTTGAGACAATCCGCTCGCAACGTTAGCCCTACGATTCAGAGCCGGAGGCCGTGAGCACCTAGAGAGCATGGCTTCTGAATTGACGTTTGAAATGAGACAGCGGGCCGCCTGTTCGTCTCATTATTGATGTCCAAACTCGCCGGGAATCCGATTTTCTCATCTCAAGATGCCAGCTGACACCACCGCCGGACAGTGCGCCAGTAAGGCGCCGTCCCAGAGCCGATAGAAACCTCCGGGCCGCTCCGTTCTCCGGAAAACGGCAGACTCCTTGCGCCATATCAAACAGATCCCATCCCTGAAAGCGTATGAGATCCCCTCAAGAGCCGTTCCTGAAGCTCGTCGGAATTGTATCGCATAAGGAGAAAGATCATGCGGAAGGTTATCGTTTTTGGCACCCTCGTGGCCGCTCTCGGATTCGCAGGTGCTACCGGGGCCGCCGAGGTCGAGGTGAAGATGCTCAACAAGGGCACCGAAGGCGTCATGGTGTTCGAGCCGGCGCTGGTGAAGATCAACCCGGGCGATACCGTGAAGTTCGTTGCCGCAGACAAGGGGCACAATGTCGAGACCATCGACACCATGGTTCCCGAAGGCGGCAGGACCTTCGTGGGCAAGACCAACGAGGAACTCGCGATCACCTTCGACAAGGCCGGTGTCTATGGCTACAAGTGCAAGCCGCATTACAGCATGGGCATGGTCGGCCTGGTCGTGGTCGGCGAGCCGGGGAACGTAGATCAGGCCAAGGCCGCCGCGCATCCTGGCAAGGCGAAGCAGGCCTTCAGCAGCCTCTTCGATAAGCTCGCCGCAACCAAGGCGGCCGTCAAGTAAGGACTTGAGCTGCTCGTTCGCCGCTGCGATGGAATCATCGCGGCGGCGTCATCGTTTCAGGGCGATCGATGGCCACCCTGGTACCGTCGATTTAGGGGTCAACGCAAGATCTGTGCCCTAGATACGTCGGCATTATCAACCAAAGACAACTACTTTCGAGAAAAGGTCGATCCCGCCGGCTTTGGTCCGGCGCATCTCGCGTCCAATTGCGAAGCGGAAAACGGCTGGAAGCTGTAGAGCTGGTGGGACACGTGCCCATAAGGTCTTGGTCACTTGGTGCCCCTTGCGCGTGCGTCGCGGCGCCTGACCGGTGATAACCCGCCGCGATCACCGAAAGCCGATTTCATTGAGGTAAAGGTCTGCCAGATGTGGGCTGATGTGATGGAACACGCCCCAGACGGTCCGGCGCATCCGGTCATTAAAGCCTTCCGCGGAGTTGATGCGCACCGGGCCACGGGCATATTCGCGGGCCTTATGATGAATGGTGTCGTGGGCTGAAAACGCGCTGCCAAGTGAGACAAGGCCTTCCACTCATCGCTCATCAGATGCGCACTAGGTGATATCGGCCAACCAGACCCGGTTCGGCTCGAAGACGGTGAACTTCTGCTGCAGCAGGTTGGGCGCGATCGGCAAGGAGGGACGACTGTCTGTGGTGGTCGGCCGGAAGCGCCGACGGGCCAGAGCGCGAATGCCATGCCGGCGCATCAGTCGCTCGATCCGTCCGCGGCTGACCCGATGGACTTCTGCTTGCAAGGCGGCATGGATGCGCGGGCTACCATAGCGGCCATGATGCTGGCCATGGAGTCGCTGAACAGCCTGGAGGAGGCCTCGATTGGCTGCGGCCCTGGTGCTTTCCGGACGGGATCGCCATGCGTAATAGCCGCTGGGCGAGACCTGGAGCACGCGGCACATGAGCCGCACCGGATAGGCGCGGGCATGCTGCTCGATGAAACGAAACCTCATTTCGGCACCTCCGCGAAGATGCCGATCGCTTTCCTCCTAAGAAACAGCGCCCGTGGAAGCGTCAGCGGCGACCGCCTGCAGCACAAAGCCGAAGGCCTTGGCGCGGCGGTGCAGGTTATCGATCACCCGCTTCCGATACCGCTCCTCATAGTAGGATGCTCCCGGGTCAGCATAATCCATGCCGTGGCGCAGGGCGTTGTAGAACAGCACCGCTATCTTGCGAGCGGTTGCCGTGACGGCTTTGGCCTTGCCGATCCGCGTCGACAGCCGCCGGTAAAAGGCGCCCAGCGCCGTCTCGGTCTTTCCGACCGTCACTGCCGCCAACCGCAGGAGCGCCGCTGCCCGGCTCCCGGACCGGCGCGTGCGAGAGGACAGGACCCTGCCACCAGAGATCTTGTTGCCGGGCGCGAGGCAGAGCCAGGAGGTGAAGTGTTTGGCGCTGGGCCAAGCCGTCAGATCCGTCCCGCACTCGGCACCCAGTTTGAGCGCCAAGGAAGGCCCAAGACCATGGATCTGGGTCAAGTCCTGGCCCAGAACCGCATAGAGGGCACGGCGGAGGTCGAAGCTCGGCTCATTGGGTTGGCGGCTCATGCGCCGGCAAGGAAGCGGGATCGAGCCCGTGCATGCTGAGTTGCGGGTTTCGGAAAAGTCCGGACAGGATTTCCGGTAATCTCCGGACAGTGCTTTCAGTAAATCCCGGACAGCGGTTCCGCTAAATCCCGGACAGTTTCCGGCGGCGGTGTGACGGTTGGTTCGCGGCGGCGCCGTTTTGGTGGTTAGGCCTCTCACGACAACGTTGAGAGGGGCCGATGCCGAGACGGAAGCAAGCAAGACGAACGACAGTGAGGGATATCCGGACGATCCTGCGCCTGACCCATGAAGAGGGTCTTTCGGTGCGCGAGGTTGCCGAGCGGCTGAAGATCGGCAAGAGCTCGGTATCGACCTATTTGCTGCGTGCTCGGGAAGCCGGGCTTTCATGGCCCCTGCCGGCCGGCTCGGACGACGATGCAAAGTTGGAGCGGCTGCTATTCGGCAGAGTTGGCCGGCCGCCGCGGGATCTGAGCGAGCCCGATTGGGCATTGATCATTCGGGAACTGAAGCGCAAAGGCGTGACGCTAACGCTTCTATGGCAGGAATACCGCGCCTGCCATCCCGATGGTTACGGCTTCACCTGGTTCTGTGAGCGGGTTGCCGCCTTCCGGCAGCGGATGAGCACTGCGTTCCGCAATCGGCACGCGGCGGGCGCCGTGATGCAAACCGACTATGCCGGGCCGACGGTGCCGGTGCTTGATCCGGCGACGGGGGTTATCCATCCGGCCCAGATCTTTGTCGCGGTGCTGGGCGCCTCCAACCTGACCTTCGCCTTTGCCAGCTCCAGCCAGAAGCTGCCGGACTGGATCGACGGCCAGGTGCGTGCACTGGCCTTCTACGGTGGGGTCACCAAGGCAATCGTATGCGACAATCTGAAGTCGGGCGTGGCCAAGGCCCTGTGGTTCGAGCCGACACTGACCGCGACGTTCGCCGCCATGGCGGAGCATTACGACACCACGATCCTGCCGACACGCAGCAAGAAGCCGCGCGACAAAGCGGTTGTTTCATACTGCACCTTGTTCGGATTTCGATGAAGTGATGGGCCCCCGTCGGGCTGGACGCGCGCCTCGCCCGCCGCAGCCCTTGAGGATGGTCTCGTCCGAAGGAACATCCCATAGGCCACGGGCGAGACGGTCACTGTAGCACTTCCGGATGAGACCCTGTCGTCCCCATTGATGGACGGTCGCCTCCGAGACGCCAAACCGTGCGGCCACCTCGCGCGTAGTGAGCATATTGCGACGGCGGAGGCGCTCATAGCGGCTCGGCAGATGATAGGTGCTGCGGATCAGCGCAACTTTCTTGAGGGTGAAGGCCTTCCCCTCCCAGGTGCGGCGTCCTCTCCGGTTGAGGATATCGGCGACTTCGCGATCGCAGTGCTCGTCAAGCAATCCGTCCACCTCGGAGACGATCTCGGGCTTGATCTTGCGGATCTGCGCGATGGGAAGGGGCCGCTCAAGGGTGAGGGTCCGCGTGGCGCCGCCCGGGAGGCGGACATGCGCGGTGATCGTATCGGCTTTGACGAGCGTCACATCCTCAATCAGCAGACGCAGGATACGTTTGCGCTCCCGTGGGTCGATCCGGGGATCATGCCAGACGCGCGGGAACTGCTCGGCGAGATCAAGAATGCGCCGCCGCGCCTCGGCGTCGAGTTCACCGACCTGCTCGCGAGCTTTGCGCTCATACGCCTCGGCTGCTTCGGCGTGAAGCCGCAGCTTGTCGTTCCAGTCTGCCTCCAGGGTGTCGGCAACAAGCCGGTTATTGGGATCGACTTTCATGTAGCGATGACGGGCCAACTCCACGTCATAGGCCATGCGTTCGAGGTGCTGACGACGCAAGTTGTCGGTCTCGGCCGCGCGCTTCAAGTTCCTGCTGCACGGCCAGGGTGACCTCCAGCGTCATCGGGGTCATCAATTCGACGAGAAGCGCGCCAATGGCCGGATCGACGACTTTGCCCGGAATGGTCTGGCACACCGCTCCGCCGCGTCGCACCAGGGTTTCCTGGCAGATGTAAACTGGAACGCTGCATCCATGCTCCTGCTGATAGCGGACGCCCATGCGCGAGCCGCACAGACCGCACAACACACGGCCCTGCAGCAGCGCAGGTCCTTCGCGGGCGGGACCGGACAGGCGCTCCCCGCCAAACGCGCGCGCGTTGTCGGCGAGCCGGAGTTGATTGGCTTCGAAGCATTCCCAGCTGATATAGCCCGGATGCAGGTTCGGGATGACGAACTGCCACTCGGCCCTGGGGACCCGGATTGTCGCGGCCCCTCCCTCAGGCCGATGACGCGTGCGCGTCCGGCCATACACGAAGGCGCCGGCATAGCGCGGGTTATGCAGCACTTGCAGAATGCGGGCGTGCTGCGGCGGGGCCCACAACAGCTCTCCCTTATTCGGCCCCTTGCGCAGCCGGCGCGGGAACAAAAGATTCTGCTCCTGGAAGAAGCGCACCGTGCGCATGGCACTGCCGGTGCGGGCGAAGGTCTCGAACACCAGACGCAAGGCCCCCTGGACCTCCGCGTCGGGGTCGAGGTCGAGACCGCCATCAGGCCGGTAGACCAGACCGACCGGCGGAGCCATTTCGAGCTCGCCGCGCCGGGCCTTGTTGAGCTGACCCCCGCGCATCCGCGCCTTGAGGATATGGAGCTCGGCTTCGCTCATCGTGCCCTTCAGGCCGAGCAAGAGCCTGTCATTAAATTCGGCCGGGTCGTAAATGCCATCCTCATCGAGAATGAGCGTGGCCGTCAGCGCGCACAGCTCGATGAGCCGGTGCCAATCGGCGGAGTTGCGCGCCAGACGCGAGACTTCAAGCCCCATCACGATCCCGGCCTTGCCGAGCGCCACCTCACTGACCAGTTCCTGGAAGCCATCACGGGTTGCGGCGCTGGAGCCGGACTTGCCGAGGTCCCGATCAATGACGCGGATGCGCTCGGCCGGCCAGCCGGCGGCGATGGCGCGACCGCGCAAGCCATATTGGCGCTGCGTGCTCGCACCATGCTCGGCCACCTGACGCAAGGTCGATTGACGGACATACAGATAGGCATCGCGCTTGAGATGATCGGCCGTCACTTTGAGATCAGGCATGGGCGGGGCCCTCCATGAGCGCAACGACGATCCCGGCCAGAAGGCGGGTGAGTTCGCCAGCGGGCGACACGGGCTCGACAACCAGGACAGGCGACCTTGGTGCCGGTCTGGCGGGCACGGGCGACCGAAGGCTTCGCCCCTTGAGCCAGCTTGCCACGCCACGCTGGCGCAGGATGCCAAGGTCCAGACCCCAGACCGGCTCGGCCGACAGGACCGCGGCTCGCAATCTCTCGTAGGTCTCGACGGCGCCGATGCCGATCAGGCCGGATGGGAGCGTTTTTTTTTGCGCGCCAGCGCTCGTTCCAAACTGCGCTTGTGGACCTTGAGACCAAACCGCTCCTGGATCGCGTCGAGACATTGCAGCGTGGTGAGGTCCGGGCTGGCAAGCTTCATCTCGGAGACGAAGGAGACCACCGCGGCCGACAGCTTGTGGCCGTCCTTGGGACCCCGTTGGCCCGGGATAAGACCGGCCAGACCCTGGCTGGCCAGGGCATTCTGGGCTTTGTAGAAGGTCGGGCGCGAGACCCCGAAGGCCGCGGCGACTTCGCTGATGGAGAGACCGTCCATCTGATGCCGACGCACCATCTCGTAACGCACCTGGATGAGATCGCGCGCATCGAAGAACGGGTTGCTGGTGAACAAGGCGTCCTGGACGCCCTCGGGATGGGGATTGAGGGTGCCGTCGCGCGCCAGTGCGGCGCTCTTGAGATCCCGGCGGTTTGGCCTTGCCATGATCAACCTCGCCCGAGAGATGTAAAGTAGAATATGCCACAACGTGACCGTCGTCAAACGCCAGGTTGACGCTACTTCCCTTACACCTGAAGGTCTTTAGCGCGATGCAAGCTCGCGTTGCGGCGCATGGCATGGCGGAATTAGATTTACACATGCGGCATAATCTCCCTTACAACTTGCCGCGCTCCGGGGAGATAGCGTCGTAAGTTGGGGACGGCATGAAGGGATGAAGCGGCGTATCGTGGGGGTGTTCGAGCCTCCACTTCTCCACCGAAGGAGGGATACGCCTTGTCTGATCATAACGTCTTCAAGCTCGCCCAGCCAGGGAGCTTTACCGACTCTCTGACCGACATCCTGCGCGAGGGTGCCCGCGCCTTACTGGCCCAAGCCATTGAGGCCGAAGTCGCCGATTTCCTCGCCCAGCACGCCACACTCAAGACGGAGAACGGACTGCAGCGCCTGGTGCGCCACGGCTATCTGCCATCCCGCGAGGTGTTGACCGGCATTGGCCCGGTCGGCGTGCGCCAGCCCCGCGTGCGTGACCGGCAGGCGAGCCCGACCGAGCAGGTTCGGTTCAGGCCCTCGATCCTGCCACCCTATGCCCGGCGCTCGAAGAGCCTGGAGGTGCTCATCCCGGTCCTGTACCTCAAAGGCATCTCCACCGGCGACTTTGCCGAAGCGCTCTCGGCCCTGGTGGGCCAGGACGCGCCCGGGCTGTCGGCCTCGACCATCGCTCGCCTGAAGCAGGTCTGGAGCGAGGACCATGCCCGCTGGCAAAAGCGTGATCTGTCGGCCAAGCGCTATGTCTACCTGTGGGCGGACGGCATCCATCTGGAGGCACGCTTGGAAGACCAAGCCCAGTGCATCCTCGTCCTCATCGGGGCGACGCCGGAAGGCAAAAAGGAGTTGGTAGGCTTTACCGATGGCCTGCGCGAGAGCGCCCACTCCTGGCGCGACCTGCTGCTGGACCTGAGACGGCGGGGATTGGCGGCTGCGCCGGAAATCGCGGTGGCCGATGGTGCGCTGGGCTTCTGGAAGGCGCTCGGCGAGGTCTGGCCTCTGACGCGCGAGCAGCGCTGCTGGGTGCACAAGACCGCCAATGTCCTCAACCGGCTGCCGAAGAGCCTTCACGCCAAAGCCAAATCCGCCCTTCAGGCCATCTGGATGGCCGAGACCAAGAAGGATGCTCTGGCCGCGTTCGACGCCTTCACGCAAACCTACCGCATCAAGTACGAGAAAGCCGTGGACTGCCTGGTCAAAGATCGCGATGCGCTCCTGGCCTTCTACGATTTTCCCGCCGAGCACTGGAAGACCTGAGAACGACCAATCCGATTGAAAGTACGTTCGCCACCGTGCGGCACCGAACAATCCGGGCCAAGGGGTGTCTGTCAAACCAAACTGCCTTGATCATGGTCTTCAAGCTGGTCGAGGGAGCTCAGAAGGGCTGGCGACGCCTTGATGGACCAAACCAGTTGCCAAAGCTGATCCAGGGTGTGAAGTTCGCTGACGGCCTTGAGGTCGGTGCTTCCCAACCTGGATCTCAAGCTCAACCCGCCGCCTGATCTGTCAGGCCGTCACCAAAATCTGGCGTTATCTCCGCCCACGCGCTGCTCGATGTCTGCGCCGGCGAGGTCGACTACACCCGGACAGTCCTGCCGATCGGCGAGGGTCAAGCCCTGGTCGATGAGATCATCCGTCCTCATGTCCTCCACCTCGTCACCGTGGAATTCGGTTCTGACGAGCAGGCGAGGGGCTTCCGTCCGCTCGAGTGGTTCGGACCCGAGGTGACAGCGGATCCCCGCTATACCAATCAGTCCATCGCTCTGCGGGGGCTCAATGAGACTCCAGAGATCCCGCTGTCCGATGCGGCGCTCAACAGCCTGATCGATACCCTGGGTGGCCGCTTCCCCGCCCAGGCGCGGGTGGCCAGTACCCAGCCTAAGGCCAAGCAGGGGCCGGTGACCCGAACCAGCGGTGAAGCCGTCAAAGTCAACCTCGACGAGATCGAGGACGCGATGATGCGCGAGATGGAGAAGACGCTCCAGAAGGGCAAACCCGAGTAGGAGTTCTCCCAGGATGCCTGACGCCCGCTCACCCATACAGCACCACCTGGTGCTCTTGACCCGGAGCAGGGCAGGGCACGATCCTTCAGCCTGATGATTGAGCTCGACCTGTTCGGCCCGATCCGGCTGGTGCGCAATTGGGGCTTCGTTGGTTCCAAGGGTCAGGAGAAGGTTGAGGTCTTTCCTGATGAAGCCAAAGCTGCGGAAGCGCTGAAAGGCTGGGCGCACACCCAGAGAGACGGAAGGGCTATGGAGACCTCTGAAGCAACTCAGGTGGTCCTGTGATTTCTTGCGCGTCGGGGCCCGAAGCTGCTCCTGAAGGCGGGCGATTGGGGTGTGATGCTCACGACCGGCGCGAGGTCCGAGCTCGCGAGTTGCAGGCCATTGTACCTTGCCATCGTGCTCGATCCCGACACTTCCATGTAGTCACCTCGCCGTTAACCCGAGGATGCCTGTTGGACAGGATGCAGCCCAACAAAAAAGCCGCCCCATCACGGGGCGGCTGATCGTGGATTCCGAGTGACCAATAAAATGTGGTGAAGGATCCTAGACCTTCAGATCGACAGCGGATTCCTTGCCTGTCCGGCGGTCGGCCTCAATCTCATAGGAGACTTTCTGCCCGTCCTTCAGACTGCGCAAGCCGGCGCGCTCGACTGCGCTGATGTGAACAAATACGTCCTTGCCGCCATTGTCAGGCTGGATGGAGCCATAACCCTTCGTCTCGTTAAACCATTTTACAGTGCCAGTCGCCATTGCCGTCTCTTACCATCTTCATCGGCGCGCATGGTCCTCATGTCCCATTTTGCTCAGCCGCACCCTCCCAGCGGATGAAGGCTAGTTGTGGGATCACCGCTTTGCAAGCACCACGGGAAAATGCCCTGAGGCGCCAGAAGCCTTTTGCCACCGCGGCGGCTAAGCCGGATCTCTAACGCTCCCTTTACCTGTCGCCCCTAAACCATTGGGGATCCCTCGCCGCACTCAACCGGCGGCCTCCAGGTGCCTAGAGATCATGCGACCGACCTCGAAACCACCGTTTGATCCGCCAGCTCCCTCGGGCCAGAGCTCGAAACCGCGAGCGCAACGTTCATCCCTCCCGCTTGATCAACACTGGCACAGTGGCAGCCCCTCATGGCCCACGCCGTGGGCCGCCGCAGGCCTGCCGCAGCCAGGTTGGTGGGACGCCTTCGTCGTCGACAAGAACCTGGTCTTGACCCGCACCCCCGATCATCCGGGCCGGAAATTGCAACAAGAACCAATACAGAAAGAAACTGATTTGAGCCGCCCCAGCCCCACTTCCAAGCGCCGTCCTGCCACGTCCGGGCAACCTTCGGCATCGCCGACAGTCGAGCAGCTGTTGTCGCCTCCACAGCCGCGCCCGCAGCCGGATCCTGCTGTGCATCACCAGCTGGCCCAGATTCAGGCGGAGTTCGGAAGCAGCCCGGAGGACACCAGCGAATCGGACATCCTTCCTGAGGTTGAGATTCCAGCTGCTGAAGACACTGCCGAGACGATCTCGTCGACAGAGGCTCTTGAGCCGGGCGCTAATGAGAAAGAAGGTTCCCTGCACAATGAAGACATGGCACCCGAAGGCGTCATCCCGCGTCTTCAGAATGCTTTCTGGACAGTGCCCGCTGGTCTGACCTTCTCCTGGCACGCCAGTTCATGGCAGGCCAACCCTTCTCCCATCCAACCAGCAGCCCCGGATGATCCATCCGCATCGGGGATGATCAATGCCGTGGCTGACAATGCCTATGGGATGGCGGCGAGTGACGAGATTGAGGATGCAGAGTTCGTTGAGACGGCAGAGCCCTCCATCGAAGTCGAAACAGGCTCAGCGGCACTCGCTGACGTTGAGATCGCAAATCTGGATCTTGGATATCTCGCTCTCTATTCGGACGAGCTTCGCTCAGTCGTCAAGACTGTCACCCAGCCTACCTCCACGGCTGCTGATGCTGTGAGCGCCATCGCGCCTCATCAGGTCACGGATAATGCCGCGATGGCAGAGCCCGAAGGCAGCGGCGACGCTGAGGCAGATTACCAGACCGATCCGGCCATCGATATCGCTGCCCCCGAGCCGGACCAGGACAGGCCGACGGGCTTGCCGCCTTCCGTTGAAGCCCCAGTCGATGAGACTGCATCCACGGTCCGCGAGATCCGCTCTGATGCGGTTGGCTCGGATCTGAGCCCGATCGCCGAGGTGGATGGGCTCGACATGGCGATCGAAACCGACCTGGAACGCCCGGATGACCGGGAACCCGAGATTGAGACTGAACCGATGGCTCTCCTGCCATCGGCAGAAATCATCATGCTGCCCAAGCCTGTGACGCATCGGGAGGTCATCCATGCCTACGAACTGCCTGACATCGGCTATCTGACCGAGGCACCGGAAAGGGACGGGGAGATCCTGACCGAGGATATCCTCGAAGAAGCGGCCGGCCGGCTCGAAAAGGTCATCCGCGATTTTGGCGTACGGGGCGACGTCATTCATGTTCATCCCGGACCGGTGGTGACCCTTTACGAATTCGAGCCAGCCCCTGGCATCAAGTCGTCGCGGGTGATCGCGCTGACCGAGGACATTGCCCGCTCGATGAGCGCAGTCTCCGCCCGTGTGGCCGTGATCCCGGGCCGCAATGCCATCGGGGTCGAGCTGCCCAACCAGCAGCGCGAGAAGGTTTACCTGCGCGAAATCCTAGAATCGGAGGAGTTCAGGAATTCAACGCAGAAAATGCCGCTGTGCCTCGGCAAGACCATCGGCGGCGAGCCGGTGATCGCCGATCTCGCCCGCATGCCGCACCTGCTGGTGGCCGGCACCACCGGCTCGGGCAAGTCGGTGGCGATCAACACCATGATCCTGTCGCTGGTCTACCGGCTCTCGCCCGCCGAGTGCCGCCTGATCATGGTCGATCCCAAGATGCTCGAGCTGTCCGTCTATGACGGCATTCCCCATCTGCTCACCCCGGTGGTCACCGACCCGAAGAAGGCGGTCGTGGCGCTCAAATGGGCGGTGCGCGAGATGGAGGACCGCTACCGCAAGATGTCGAAGCTCGGGGTGCGCAACATCGACGGCTTCAACGCCCGCGTGGTCGAGGCGAAAGCCCGCGGCGAGACCATCACCCGCACGGTGCAGACCGGCTTCGACCGCGAGACCGGCGAGGCGGTGTACGAGGACGAGGTGATGGATCTCGATGCCTTGCCCTACATCGTGGTGATCGTCGACGAGATGGCCGACCTGATGATGGTGGCCGGCAAGGAGATCGAGGGCGCGATCCAGCGCCTGGCCCAGATGGCGCGCGCCGCCGGCATCCACGTGATCCTGGCCACCCAGCGCCCGTCGGTCGACGTGATCACCGGCACGATCAAGGCGAACTTCCCGACCCGGATCTCGTTCCAGGTCACCTCGAAGATCGACAGCCGCACCATCTTAGGCGAGATGGGCGCCGAGCAGCTCTTGGGCCAGGGCGACATGCTGTACATGGCCGGCGGCGGGCGGATCACCCGCGTGCACGGGCCGTTCTGCTCGGACGAGGAGGTCGAGAAGGTGGTGGCGCACCTGAAGCGCCAGGCCAAGCCCGTCTATCTGGAGGCGGTCACCGCCGAGGACGATGAGGAGCAGGAGCCGGAGGAAATACCGGTCTTCGACGAGAGCGAGATGGGGCTGGGATCAGGTGAGTTGTTCGATCAAGCCGTGTCGATCGTGCTGCGGCACAAGAAGGCCTCAACGTCGTACATCCAGCGACGGCTGCAGATCGGCTACAACCGAGCGGCCTCGCTCATGGAACGAATGGAAAAGGAGGGCATCGTCGGTCCCGCAAACCATGCAGGCAAGCGCGAGATCCTCATTGGAATGGGTGGAGCGGACGAGGACTGAGGCTGGCAGCCGACCGGACTGACACACGCAAACGAGCATCGGCTCAGCCTCTAGCAGTCGGTGTAGCCTGACAGCCTCATCTCATCTCCACACCGGAGCCCCGGGGAGCGCCAGGCGCTCGCCGGGGCTTCCATTTTCAAGATCCTATTCTCGGACCATAAGGTGCTTGTGTCGCGTGCACATCGCGCAAAGCCCTCTTCTCTGGGTAATAGAGGCGACGCCTCACGCAGTCGTCCAAGGTGAGGCGCCGTAGCCAATCCCACCTCACAGTCTGGTCTATGCCGCTGAACGATGAAGCCGCTCCATAAATCCTGAGACAGGGAGGCCGAAGTTTACGACGACATAGACAATCTGCAGGGCAACGGAGTTTGAATGCCGCGCGCCATCGGCAGTTCTAAGGCACTCATGCACGGTTCTGTTTAAAGTCAGAGTTAGTGACGTGAGCAATAGAAGAGCGCTGCCTAACCATGGCAGCGCTCGCGTAGTTGTCCAACTCGCGCTCGGGTTATTGAGCTGACCTCTTCATCGGTTCAAGAACATCTTCGGCAAGCGGTTTCGCCTCTGGAGGAGTGGACGTGTCCTTCGTTGCTTTCAGGAGACCAGATGTCTCGAGCGAGCGGCTGAGAGCAACAATGACGTCGTCAGCAGCAGACCCATTGGTTGCCTTCGTGGCTGTCTGGGATTGGTCCAGCATATCGAGCACCGCCTCGACCTGCTGGCTTGAGAGCGGCACCTCAGGGTTCGACTGCAGGCCATTCAACGCGATATAGCGCCATTCGTAAGTGTATTCAGTGGTCACCTCGGGGCCGAACCAGGTCGGAATCTGGAAGGCTTCTGCCTGCTGAGCGTCGGCGAACTCGACGGTGATGAGATCAAAGCTGCTGGGATACACGACACGGTCGAGCTGTATCGCATCGCTGAGGCCGCTTTGAGGTGGCAGATGGAGGCGGTCGTAGGAGATCTGCCCAACGCAGAGACCAAACAAGGCCTCGGCATGTTCGCGCGGAAGGGGAGCAAGCTTTTCCACCGGGTCTCCTGCCGGATCCTGCCCTGACAGGACAAAGTGAGCTTGATCGGCCTCCAGCCGAATCAATTGGTCTTTGCCGGGCTGCGACGAGAGATACCCCTCGACGATCTGACGGTCGACCCCTCGCTCTCTCGCAACGAGGCGAGCGATGCATGGAGATACAAGGAAGCGTCGAACATTCTTCATGAAATCACCTGAGAACAATATGACTTTGGAACAGATGACACATCGTCTGCTCCAAACTGTTTACAAAGAATGAGCGCGACACCTTCCCAGCGATCGGCGCCTCGCCGTCGGCCCCAAATGGAAAAGCCCCGGATCGCTCCGGGGCCCTTCTTGTGTCGTGCTGGAGGTGAGGTTTAGAACCCGCCCATGCCGCCCATTCCGCCACCGGGCATGGCCGGAGCAGCGTCATTCTTCGGCGTCTCAGCGACCATGGCCTCAGTCGTGACGAGCAGGCCGGCGACCGACGCTGCATTCTGCAGAGCCGTGCGGACGACCTTGGCCGGATCGACAATGCCAGCCTGCAGCAGATCCACGAACTCTTCCGTCTGAGCGTTGAAGCCGAAGGTGTCGGAGGAGGTGTTGTCGTTGATCTTGCCAACCACCGTCGATCCTTCGACACCGGCGTTCTCAGCGATCTGGCGGATCGGAGCCTCAAGGGCACGCAGCACGATGTTGATGCCGGACTTCACGTCCGGGTTGTCGCTGGTGAGCTTGGCGACCGCAGCCTTGGCGCGCAGGAGGGCCGTGCCGCCGCCGGGGACGATACCTTCTTCCACCGCAGCGCGGGTGGCGTGCATCGCGTCGTCGACACGATCCTTCTTCTCCTTCACCTCGATTTCTGTCGACCCGCCGACGCGGATCACCGCGACGCCGCCGGCGAGCTTGGCCAGACGCTCCTGGAGCTTCTCACGGTCGTAGTCCGAGGTGGTCTCCTCGATCTGCGCCTTGATCTGACCGACCCGGGCCTCGATGTCTTGCGTAGACCCAGCACCGTCGATGATCGTGGTGTTCTCCTTCTCGATGCGCACGCGCTTGGCTCGGCCCAGCATGTCGAGCGTGACATTCTCAAGCTTGATGCCGAGGTCTTCGGAGATCGTCTGACCGGCGGTCAGGATCGCGATGTCCTCGAGCATGGCCTTGCGGCGGTCGCCGAAGCCGGGAGCCTTGACGGCAGCGATCTTCAGGCCACCGCGGAGTTTATTGACCACGAGGGTGGCGAGAGCCTCGCCCTCGATGTCTTCCGCCACAATCAGCAGCGGCTTGCTGGTCTGCACCACCGCCTCGAGGATCGGGAGCAACGCCTGCAGCGAGGAGAGCTTCTTCTCGTGGATGAGGATGTAGGGATCCTCGAGCTCGGCGATCATCTTCTCGGCATTGGTGATGAAGTAGGGAGAGAGATAGCCACGGTCGAACTGCATGCCTTCCACGACATCGAGCTCGGTCTCGGCGGTCTTGGCTTCCTCGACCGTGATCACGCCCTCGTTGCCGACCTTCTGCATCGCCTGGGCGATCATCTCACCGATAGAAGCGTCGCCGTTGGCCGAGATCGTGCCGACCTGGGCGATCTCCTCAGACGAGGCGACCTTCTTGGCGCGGGCCTGGATGTCCTTCACGGCCTCTGAAACAGCCAGATCGATGCCGCGCTTGAGGTCCATGGGGTTCATGCCGGCGGCCACCGACTTGGCACCCTCGCGAACGATGGCCTGAGCCAGAACCGTCGCCGTGGTGGTGCCGTCGCCGGCCACATCGCTCGCCTTTGAGGCCACTTCGCGGACCATCTGGGCGCCCATGTTCTCGAACTTGTCGGAGAGCTCGATCTCCTTGGCAACAGTCACACCGTCTTTGGTGATGCGCGGAGCGCCGAAGCTCTTTTCCAGCACCACGTTGCGGCCCTTCGGGCCGAGGGTGACCTTCACGGCATTGGCGAGGATGTCGACGCCGCGCAGCATCTTATCGCGGGCATCAGAGGAGAATTTGACGTCTTTGGCAGCCATGAGCTGAAATCCTGTTGCTTTGATCTTGTGAGGGTTGGGGCTGTTTTACGCGGCCTTCTGCGCTTCGGCAGACTGCTCGATGACGCCCATGATGTCGGATTCCTTCATGATCAGGAGATCCTGACCGTCGATCCGCACCTCGGTGCCGGACCACTTGCCGAACAGGACGCGGTCACCGGCCTTCACGTCGAGGGCAGCAACCTTGCCGTTCTCGTCACGGGCGCCGGGGCCGACGGCGACGATCTCGCCCTCTTGCGGCTTTTCCTTAGCAGTATCGGGAATGATAATGCCGCCCTTGGTCTTATCTTCGGCTTCGATGCGGCGGACGACCACACGGTCGTGTAAGGGGCGAAACGTCATGGGGGTGCTTCCTCGCTCTTAGAATTGGAAGCACTCGTCTGCGCCGAGCAGCCCGATTAGCACTCGACGCATGAGAGTGCTAACGAGGGTGATAATCCAATGCTCCCGGTGAGGCAAGACCTGTTGAAGAGGCCAAGCTTAAGGTGCGTTGGCCTCTTGAGAGCACTGTCGGAGCCGGTCGCTCCTGGCGGTCCTCGTCGCTTATCCTCTGAGGTCCATCTCGACGCCATTCGACAGCTGACGAAAGGTCTGGCTTTTGTTACCGCGGCTGACGCCCGAAAGGGCAACAAAATAGCCCCCAGAATGCTTTGGTGATATTAAGTTACAAATCGGAAGAAGGGAGCCACCTTTGCTTGCAGACTTTGACGGGACCGTGACGACGCGCATTGGCGTTGCCATTTCGATCGTCTTGGGCGCTCATTGACCCGTCCCAGCATCTGTCCATACTGGCTTTCATGAAGCGCCTGATCGGATCCATCCGAGCCCTGCTGTCTCGTCGTCCAAGGACTAGGACTCAAGCGGGTCTCACCGCCGTCGAGTACGAGGCGATCTGCCTGATCACGGATGAGGGAGGGGCCGCCTACGCCCGAGCACGGCAGCAGGCGTATTACTGCCGCGCCAGAGGCAGCAAGCAAGGGTTTCGGTTCTGGTCGGCTGTGGCGACTGAAGTTGACCGGCGAGCGGGTGCCAGCACAAAAAGCGCCCATCAGCCGACCCGATAAGACCCACCATTTCCTCGGGCGAAGGCCTGAAAGACGCGGATCGTGCAAGCATCGCGCTTGAGCGCTCCTCACATCCAACCGCATCGAGGCCACAAACGCCGGATCGGCCCTGTCGATGGGCGGTATGTCCCCCGAACGATGGGAAGGCCCGCCAGAGGCCTCTCAATCCAAATCTGTCCGCAGCCTCATACCCCGCTTCTGAGCGGCCTTCAAGTAATCGACGACGACAGACGGCAGCTCGCGCCGCTGACCAGAGGCGCGGCGCTGGAACGCATCAAACTCGCCCTTGCGGATCATGGCTGCTTCAAAGCTCAGGCCAAAACGGTCCACGATCTCCTCAACCGTATCAGTCGAACTGAGGAGATCGTTGGGAGCCAGGAACATCGCAGCAAAGCGTCTTGCCTCACTCTCCTCTTTCTTGGCCTCCAACCCGAGCCTTCCGGCGGTCGTTTGAGTGTCATTCCTGCTGCGAGCGCCCGAGTGCCGCATGGCGAAGTGCCCAATCTCATTGGCGATGGTCATCCGGGCTCTTGGCTCACCCCTCTGCATGGCAGCCACGATACTCTCACGGATGCGTAAGACGCCTTTTCGGGCATCCCATTGCGCCTCTGCACCGGGCATTTCGGCATCAGGGATCTGCCGGGAGCTGAAGTGCCGAAAGCGGGCCGTGAGCTGTTCGATCACAGTCATCAGGTCGGGGCGGCTCTGGTTCTGCAGACCGAGTTCCGTTCGCAGAGCCCTGGCGCGCTGCTCAATCTCTTCATCCGTGACATGCCGCAACATATCGGGCCTCGGGACAAAGTAAATGACGAGCAGATGAAGGGGCTTCAGCTCTCGGATACGGCATCCCCTTCGCCGGATTTTACGGCCAAGATAGTCGGCCATTTTCTTCGCAAGCTCTACACGGACATGCTCGAGGACGAGTTCCCCGAGCGCCTCCAGCCGCTGATCGAGAAGCTCGATGCGCAGGAGCAGGCCAATCGTCAGTGGGTGAGGCGATGAGGTCCGAGACTCCTGGATGCAGTCTATCGGTGTCATCCCTTGACCCTGTTATCTCGTTTCCCTGAAACGCCGCAGCGGAAAGAATGGTGGCGCTGTTTTGGCGAAGGAGGACCTCTGGTTCAGAGCGCTCGGAAGAATCCAACGCCCTGCTGCAAAGGAAAGCGCCCAGCCAAAGGGCCGAGCGCCTCAAGCACCGTGTTGAAGCCTGCCGTTGCTTCGTGCGGGCCGTGGACTTCGTGGCACGGCGGATCGGACCGTTGCAGCCTCCAATGCGGCCGCCCTGCTTAGCCAATGGACCAACGTGCATGGCGTCGCGAGGACGTCTTTACGCAAACGTCACTGGCAGGCCACCGCCAACGGATCTGGTCGAAACGATAGGGGGAAACGGTTGTCGAACTGTATCTGATCGAGGGCATGGGCACGGCACGCCGGTGCGCCGGACGAAGGCGCAAGCCAGCGCGCGAGGAGGGACCTATCGTCCTGCAGCTAGCGAAATCGTGGGACCTTGTTCACCGCACGCGAGCCAGAGGCAGGATGTGAACGGCACGTCGCTTCTGCGCAGCAGAGCAGCCAGCGCCAACGACAATCGCGAGCGGGATGGCCCCTCGCAGGCGATGTCATCTGCCCTACGTGTGATCTTGGATGAAACGTGGAGAGCATGTGATGTCAGACCATGTCTACAAGATCGTTGAACTAGTGGGCTCGTCGGCGACCAGCATTGAGGATGCCATCCAGTCCGCGATCAAGCGTGCCGGTCAGACGTTGCGAAATCTGCAATGGTTTGAGGTGGTGCAGACCCGCGGTCACGTGGAGGACGGCGAGGTCAAGCATTATCAAGTCGTGCTCAAGGCGGGCTTCACGTTGGAGGGCGAAACCCCGTAATGCCATGAGGCCGGGAGTACGCGTTCCGACCTGGAGTACATGCCGAAATCCTTTGATTCAAATTTATCGTAATGCAATCGACGGTTGGCTCATCCATGACTGCAGACGCTTCGGGAGCGCAGTCATCGCGCTCCCAACCCCGTCTTGGCTTATGGCGGACGAGCCAAACGTCATAGATCGTTTGAAACTCAGGAAAGATGCTGAGCGAAGTGCTTGTTCATCTCGAACATGCTGACCTTGTCCTTGCCGCCGAACACAGCCTGAAGCTTGTCATCAGCCAGGATCTCTCGCTTGTTCGCGGGATTCTGAAGATTGTTCGCCTTGATGTACTCCCACACCTTGCTCACCACCTCGGTCCGCGGGAGGGGGGCAGAGCCAACAACGGCCGCCAGTTCGCTCGATGGCTGCAGCGGCTTCGCCAGCGCGGGGTTTGGCTTCTTAGCTGCTTTGGGTTCAGTCATTATGAAACTCCTATGTTTCACCTCCCTGCTTTCACAGGGGCAATGAGGCGTGACCATGGCGAGCAATCACTTAACAGTCTCTGAAGCTTGATCCGGCGATCAAGCCACCAAAATGGCCGCTACACACGACAAATACCCGTCTGCTACCCTCCGCGCCGCTTGCCGTGTGACTTTGCCATCATCTGCCGTATCGCTTCTTCAGCCCGAGCTCTGGCTTCAGCGTCGTGGCTCATGTCCCGGACTTCAGATGGCTCCTCTTGTTGGCGCATGCCGCTCTTTCGCGCACGCCATTGCTTCTCCTGGGCGGCCGTCGCCGCCGCCTGAGCCAGCCTCTCCAATCGGTCCAATTGGGGTGTGCTGGCCTTTTCGTTGAGTTCAGGCTCGTCGTCCGTCTTGGGCCGGTCAGCCATATCGTCTCCCTCTTTGAACTGAAAACTCGGGGCGTTGGGATTGTTCGTATCCCCTTGCGGGATGCATCGGTCAACGTCGCCTGATCCATAAAGCTCCGAGGTACACCGATGCAAAGGATGCATCCCGCTTTCAGAGTAATGGCCATTTCGGCATGCGACAATCTGCCAGAAGCTCGTATCTAACAGGGCTACCTTGAACTGCATCTCAATCAGCCTCGTGCAAGCTCGGTCGATTAAGGCCCACGGGCCTGGAATCCGCGCGCTATAGGGGCGTGCGCCTCCCGCGACGATGCGGGCAGGCCCGCGAAGGGCTATGAAATTTCTCAGCAACCTAAAGCTACTTACGAAGATTGCCATCCCCCGTCACGATCTTTGTTGCCATTGCCATAGGCCTCATCATCATGGCCGTCTCGGGTCTGAACAACATGGCGGCCGACACACAGGACTTGCTGGATGACGATGCTGAGCGCCTGGCTCTCGTCCAGAGCGTTGCCACTCAGATTAACGAAGCGCCTATCCAAGAAAAGAGTATGATCCTGACGCCCAAAAACCTGCCGGATCGGGAGCTCAATGAAGCCCTGAGGGACAACACCCTGAGTTACTTCGAGGCCATGGAGCAGAGCCTTGCCCTCTCGATGAACGGCAATGACGCCAAGGCAACGGAATTGACGAATGGCAGCATTCGCGATGTGCGCCGGCAGTTGCGTGATCAGATCACAAAGAGCATCGACGGAATCGCTCTTGAGCTCGAACAGAGCAAGGAAGACGTCAATGCTCTCGCCCTTGACACCAAATGGTGGCTCATCGGCTCTGCTGCCGTGGGTCTGACTCTCGCGATCGGCCCGTTTTGCTCGATCACAGTGTTTAGAGTCGTCCGTCCTCTTTCGGTGACCACTGGTGCCATAACGATCTGGCCGACGGCGACTTGAACGTGGACGTATCCGGCACCGAGCGTAACGATGAGGTGGACCTTCTTGCCCGCGCTCTTTAGGTATTCAAGGACAACGCCATTGGGGCTCGCCGCCTTGCCGCCGCTCAAGAGGCCGAGAACCAGGCCAAGATGCGCCGTGCCGAGGTCCTCGATCAGCTCACCAAGCGTTTCGAGATGAATGTCTCGGCTCTGACGCAGGGGCTGTCCTCGGCCGCCACCGAAATGGAAGCAACGGCTCACTCGATGACTGGCGTCGCAAATCAGACGACACAACAGTCGATCTCGGTGTCGTCGGCGGCTCGGCAGGCTTCAGCCAACGTGCAAACGGTCGCTGCCGCCACTGAGGGGCTCTCCATCTCAATCCGGGAGATCGCCGCACAGGTCGCTCAGTCTTCCCAGGTGGCCGAGAAAGCCGTGAAGCGCACTCAGCGCACGGGTGCGACACTCCAGGATCTGGCAGTCAGCGCTGAGAAGATCGGCAATGTGGTGCAGCTGATCAACACCATCGCGGGCCAGACCAACCTGCTGGCACTGAACGCTACAATCGAAGCCGCCCGCGCCGGCGGGGCAGGCAAGGGCTTTGCGGTGGTAGCGTCCGAGGTGAAGGATCTCGCTACCCAGACCGCCAAGGCCACAGACGAGATCTCGCATCAGATCGCCTCGGTTCAACAGGCCACCAAGCAGACGGTCGCAGCGATCCAGGAGATTGCGCAGACGATCAGTGAGATGTTGCAGATCTCTACCGCTATCGCAGCCGCGATGGAGGAACAGGGTGCGACTACGTCCGAGATCGCCCGCAATGTTCAGGAGGGTGCAAAGGGAACCGAGCTGGTGACCGGCAGCATTGGGGAGGTGCAGCACGGCGCCGGCGAAACAGGAGCCGCCGCCAGCCAGGTGCTGGGAGCTGCTCAGGAGCTCGCTCGCCACTCTAATGACCTTGGACAGGAAGTTTCGACCTTCCTCCAAGGCGTCAAAACCGCCTGATCTGCCCATTGGTCCCAGATGTACGAGAAGGTCGCCCACGGGCGGCCTTCCTCCTAAGTAGGTCGCCATAAAACTTGCAACGCGAGAGCCGCGGGTGTTCCCTGGAGGGCATGCAACGACCTGATCACTTTTCCGAGACATGGCTCGACGAGGTGGATCGCAAGCGGCTTGCCGTAACGCTTGCTGGCGCCCGTGAGGCTCGTGTGTATCGCCGCCTTGAGGCCCTACTGTTGGTGGCCGAGGGGCATTCCGGGGCCGAGGCGGCCCGCCGCTGCCGGGTCAACCGCTCCAGTGTGCATCGCTGGCTCGTCCAGTCCCGGGCCGAGCATGAGACTACGGCCCTGATCGACCGACCGCGCAGCGGGCGTCCGCGCCTGCATCGCCCGCTGACGGCGCAGCGCCTGGCGGCCGCCCTGGCGCGCGACCCGCGCCGCTGCGGCTACCAGGCCACGAGCTGGACCGTGCCGTTGCTGGCGCACGACCTGGCCGCCAAGGGCATTGCCGTCAGCCCGCGGACCCTAAGGTGCCGGCTGCACGAGGCGGGCTATCGCTGGAAGCGCCCGCGCTATGTCTATGTCCAACGCGCAGAGCATCTGCCGCATATGTGGACGGCCCCCGACTCGCAAGAGCGTTGAACAGCGTTTGATCGGATCGCTTGCGGTCATATGTCCGGCCTGTTGGTGCAGTCACCCATGACTGCTGGCCGAGATGGGTTCCGCGACGCGCGTTCCG
Source organism: Microvirga lotononidis (assembly GCF_034627025.1). NCBI lineage: Bacteria > Pseudomonadati > Pseudomonadota > Alphaproteobacteria > Hyphomicrobiales > Methylobacteriaceae > Microvirga > Microvirga lotononidis. The sequence goes on from NZ_CP141049.1 coordinate 1,147,162, forward strand.
AACAGAAAAGCGACCTGTCACGGCCATGCGGCAGAGCGGAGTGTCACGCGTCTCGGATCGATCGATCACACCATCTGCTCCTCGTCTTGCAAGTCCGGCCTCAGCTCGGCACGGCAGCCTTGTCGTAGCGTCCTGTGTCGGGCTGATCTCTATCCTGCTCTCACGCGAGCCGTGGCTCTTTCACGCCGTAGTGTTCGCCTGAGACCATCAGCTTCCAGGCAATCCGGGCGATTTTGTTGGCCAGCGCCACCGCGGCCAGCTTCGGCGGCTTGCGCTTGAGCAACGCCACCAGCCACGGCGAGGCGGACCCGCGGCCGCGACGAACCTGCTGTAGGACGGTGGTGGCGCCGACCACCAGCACGCTGCGCAAGGCCTCATCACCCGCTCGCGTAATCACCCCCAGCCGGACCTTGCCGGCGGTGGAATGATCCTTCGGGGTCAGGCCGAGCCAGGCAGCAAAGTGCCGGGCCGAGCGGAAGCACTCTGGAGTGGGTGTCTTCATCACCAGCAGCGAGGCGCCGATCGGCCCCACACCGGGGATCTGGGCCAGACGTCGGCTGCACGCATCGGCCCGATGCCAGGCCATCAGCTTGTCATCGACCTCCTCGAGCCGGGTCTGCAGCTGAGTGTATTCTTTGGCCTGCATCGCAAACAACTCCCGCGCCAGAGGCGGCAGGGTGTCATCCTCTCTGATCCGCGCCAGCAACGGCTCGATCTTCCCCAGTCCCTTGGCGGCAATCAGCCCAAACTCGGCCGCATAGCCCCGGATGGCATTGGCGAGCTGGGTGCGCTGGCGGATCAGCCGGTCGCGCAAGCCCACCAGCATCAGGGCGGCCTGCTGCTCGGCGGTCTTGACCGGCACGAAGCGCATGGTCGGCCGGCTCATCGCCTCGCAGAGCGCCTCCGCATCGGCGGCATCGTTCTTGCCGCGTTTAACGTAAGGCTTGACGAACTGCGGTGGGAGCACTCTCACCTGATGTCCCAGCCCCTGCAGCAAGCGGGCCCAATGGTGGGATCCGCCACATGCCTCGATGCCGATCAGCGTCGGCGGCAGCTTCGTGAAGAACGCCACCAGGTCCTGGCGCCGCAGCTTCTTGCGCAGGATCGGCTCCTCGGCGGCGTTCACCCCGTGCAGTTGGAAGACGTGTTTTTCGCGGTAGGGACGCCCGTTACCGGGCGCCCCCCGCTCAGATCCCGGCGAGCCCAATTAAGGCACCGGGCTCCTACCTTGGGTGTGTGACGGCGAAGCGCACGTCGGGCCAGGGATGAAGGATGCGTGGCTTCGGGAGCCAGTGGTCTGCCACCTTTGTGGTCCGGTCCCATGTGAATCCGTCCTTCTGGCTCCGCCGCCGAAGCGTGCGCCTCCAGAGTTCTTCCACATGGTGCCGAAACGCCGCTAATGCGCGCGCGTTTGTCGGCACCGCGAAGTAGGCAAAATGCCCGCTCACGATCTGTTTGAGCCATTTCCCCTGTTCAGGGATGGGCCAGTGCAGCCGACGCCACAGCTCCTCCTTGATGGTCCTGAGCGTCGTCCGCATGCGGTCGCCGCGGGTCCTCCGTTGAAGCTGGAAGCGCCCGCTGCGCGATTTGCCACAGATGAACGTGAACCCGAGGAACATGAAGGTCTCCGGTTTTCCGAGCCCGCTCTTCTTGCGGTTGGCCGCCGCACGGCGGCCAAACTCAATCACTCGGGTCTTGTCCCGATGGAGCGACAGTTCGAACTCCTCAAGCCTCGCACGCATCGCATCAAGGAAGCGACGGGCGTCGTCCTCATGCTCAAAGCCAACGACCAGATCATCGGCATAGCGCACGATGATCATGTCGCCGGTAGCCTCGCGCTGTCGGCAGCGCTTGGCCCAGAGGTCGAGAACATAGTGGAGGTAGATGTTGCCGAGGAGCGGTGAGATCACCGAACCTTGACCCGTCCCCGTATCCTCCACAGTCACGACCCCGTCTTCGAGGATGCCCGCCTTCAACCATTTCCGGATCAGACGGATGATGCGCTTGTCACCGATCCGATGCTCCATGAAGCGGACGAGCCATTCCTGGCTGACTGCCCCAAAGAAGTTTTGGATATCGGCGTCGATGATCCAGTTCACTTTCCGGTGGTCGATCGCGACGCACAGCGCATCCAGCGCATCGTGCGGCCCTCTCCCCGGTCGAAACCCGTAGGAGAAACCGCAGAAGTCGCCTTCATAGATGGCGTTGAGCACCATGACAGTCGCGCCCTGGACGATTTTATCGTCCAGGGCGGCAATCGCCAACGGCCGCTGGCTGCCGTCTGCCTTCGGGATATACGTCCGGCGTGACGGTTGCGGGCGGTACGCTCCCCGTTGGACCCGGGCGTGCAGATCAATCAGCCGGAGCTCAAGCTCTGCCTCGTAGTCCTGCCATGTCATGCCATCCACCCCGGGGGCGGCCTTGCGCCTGAGCGCATAGAACGCCGCACGCAGTGTATCGACAGTGATATGGTGGAAGAGCGCGGTAAACCTGTCCTTCTTCCTCAGCCTTGCGGCTGTCCGTACGCGGTCCAGCGACTGGGACATGCGAGCCCGGCCCTGTGTCCGGTGCATGCGTTGCTGTTGCGCGTTCCCCTTGGTCCCCGGCCTTCGCTCCACCGACTCCGCCACCGGTCGCCCGGCTTTGTTCGTCGGCTTCACCGCTACTATGCCGAAGTCAGACTTCTCTGGATCGTTCATCGGCGGCTACGGCTCCTCGCCTTCCCACTGCGGACCATCCCCCCGTAGGACGGGGTGGGTGGCCAATCCAGAGATCTCCCGGTTCCCGTACAAAGAGCTTCCGTGCATGCCAGGGTCTCAGACCACGCCGGGTCGACTGAGCGCTCGCGTAACGCGCTCATCCGTGCTGCCTTCCGGAACGTCAACGCCGTCGGCACCCGGGATATTCGACTTTCGCGGCTCAATGGCTGGCCTGCACGCTCCCCTACCGACGCTTCGCCGACATCCTCACGGTTGCCTGCGCACGGCTCGGGGCCGATGTGGGTTGCTAGCCCTTCATCGTGGGGGACTTTCACCTCCTACTCCTTGCCGGTCTCCCGGCGCACTGACGTATCGACGCCGATGCGAATAATCTGGTCCACGGACGGTCTCCTGTGTTTGAGATCTGCAACGACCTCATTCTGGCACAGCGATGCCGTAAGGGGGCCGTCCACCCCAACAGAAAAAGGGGGCCTGATCCGGCGTCTGAAGGCGGGCTGGCACGGGGGCGATCGGCTGCTGTGCCTCGACGGGACGCTGCTGCGGCTGTTTCCGCCGCTGCGCGCGACCTGGGCGCTCAAGGGCACGCAGGCGATGGTGCCGATCACCGGGCGCAACGCCAAGCGGGTGCTGTTTGGGGCCATCGACCTGCGCAGCGCGCGCCGGGTGGTCCTGATCCGCACCCGTGCCGGTCAGGCCGAGGCCCAGGCTTTCCTGCGCGCGCTGCGGCGCCGCTACCGGGGCGCCGGCTGGCTCTGGCTTCTCACCGATCGGGCGAGCGCCCACCCCGCCCCACAGACCCAGGAGCTCGCCGACCGGCTGCGCATCCGGTTCGTGTGGTTGCCCCGGCAGGCGCCCGAACTGAGCCCGATGAATCAACTCTGGCGTGAACTCAAGCGGCTGATTGCGGCCAACCGGCAGGCCACGTCCATCGATGCTCTGGCCGCCGATGCCGCCGCCTGGATTCTGACGCTGACGCCGCAACAAGCGTTCCGCAAGGCCGGCATGGCATCCAAACACTTCTGGCTCAGAAAGCTGTTGCAGATCTTTTGGCGACCTACTTAGTTCACAAACGACGCCGCCTCGGCAATAATCGCGTCGCCGAAATTGTCGGCGGACGAGGTCAAGATGTCGGATCAGGTTTCACATGCCAGCGGCTCTCATGAGGGCAGGGGTATCGATCAGACCTCCGAGCGCCAGTCGATCTTGGGCAAGATCCGATCTGCCTATGAGCATGAGATGACGACCATCGACCCATAACGTCATCTTCCGCGCACTGGTAGGGGAGGCGGCCTGACAGAACAGCCCGCGAAGTCAAAAACCTATCCGGCCCTCGCGATCGGCCTCATCGTTGGCGGCCTTGTTGCTTATCTACTGGGTGAAACGGGCTCAGGATCCCGGATCTCGGCCGCACTTGGCAATCTATGGGATTCGATCATTGCCATCGTGATTGGCCTCGGCATCCTCTATGTGCCTAGTGCCTCTTCTGGCCGATCCTCCGAAACGCGATCCTCATGATCATAAGATGGATCATCATTCTCGGGATCGGCGTCTACACCTTCCTCACATACATCGGCTACTGACGCCCTGCCAGCGGACGACCTCTCTTACTCGTCACGTTCAAATAAGTACGAGGCTGGCGCAATACGTCACGCGGCGGTCCGCAGAGATCCACGGGGCCCGCTAGCTTGGGCCTGCTTTGCCCCGAGCCGTGGAAGTGTGCCGACTAGGAGGACAAGGTTCTGCCAGACATCCTCGCATGCGTGCCGCTGCTTAGCGTCTGCCATCCCTGAATGAAACCGCATCCTGTAAATATGCTCGAGAAGGGTGCAGGCATTCACCAAGCTGTCTGCCATCTCGTAGCAAGGCGAATTCTCTACGACGAATGTCTGGCATCGCCGCGCGCTTCGCTGAAGATCACGATACGCCGTATCCAACTCCTCAGGGGACAAACCACGCCCACCCAGCGCGTCAGAGACGCTAATGTTGAACCCATCCGATAACATGCGGGCAACATGAACAAGAGCATCGCCGCAGGCCCGAGCCTTCTCTTTGCCCTGCTTATCCAATCGAACGCGGATGTAGATCAATGCGGATTTGGCTCGTGCCAAATCGTCCTCGACAACGTCGCTCACGCGGCGATCCGACCACCAATTGCTCATGCCATTTTCCGGGAATCAATCTGGAGACCGATAAACCTGGAATCGAACTTTTCGCAGTGAGTGGCAAGTAGGAACGGCAGTACGAGCGTCGTCTGCGACATCATGGTCAGGTCTGCATGAGGATCGTCGGGTTGATCGATTTGCCCCTAGTGCGTTGTACGTCGACGTAAGCCTTCAATCCAACCAATGATGTCGTCTCTCTCGCGTACGCGTTCAGATAGCGATAGTAGGTAGGCCCTCGGGCTCTTGATCTTCCAACGACCAGACGTGACATCTTCCTCCCGGATTTGAGCAAAGTAACTCAGCACCAGGGCACCTTTAAGCGGGCCGTGATCTTGCTGCACCTTCACCCAAGTCTCCAGTCCGACGCCGGTCATGAGCGCCAACATCGCAGCACTCGCAGTTAGGTCCGTCAGATCGGCGATTGGCTGGCCTACTGTCTCAGCAACAATGGGCAGGTTGCCATTCACGAGCGCGAAGATCCTGCCGTCATCTAACGCTGTCGCCTCTCGCGCGTGGCTCGTTGAGACTGCCTCTTCACCCCCCAAAGCGGAGGAGGGGAGTGGTTCTGCGCTGATACCCTCTATAGTCGCAGCCATCGTGGAATTATGCCCATCCACACGGGCTGCCAGGCCGGTCCAGGCATCAACGAGAGCCTTGGCCTGATTGAGCGACAACGAGCGAGACGCCCCATGCTTGAGCAAGGCATCATGTTCATTGATCAATGGCGCAGCGGCGCTCTCCTTCTCACGTCCAGAGTGCCCCTGGAGGATATCAAGTTCCTTCCTGACTTTCGCGGAGAGGCAGTTGATTTGATGCCGTAACTCGCGCAGCCACCGGCGCTCGGCATCGACCTGTCTGGCGCCGGCGCGGAGTTCGTCAGCCTTGCTCTGCAGGGGAGCAAGATCGAAGCCGTAGACAGCCCCATAGCCGATTTCGGCGCAGTCCACCTCGAAGCGGCGGTGTGAGCGACTTGCAACCCGACGGATCAGACCGCGCTCCGCAAGCGATCTCAACGCGGCATCGAGTGAGGAAGGAGAAAAACCGGTCAGGTCCTCGAGTTGCTGGCTGGAAGCGGGCACCGAGATGGTGTGATTATTCCGAACGGATCTCACGTTGACGCACACGATAAGTGCGGAAAGGGCAGCCTGCTCGACCGGCGAAAGCCGCAGAGACTTCCCGGCGTCGGCGGCTGCCTTGAAAAGCGTGCCCCGAAGGGACTTCACATCGATCTGTTGATCCGGCGAGCACGTATCGGATCCAGTATCGTGCGTTTGATCCATGCGAATTGCCGGAACTACCGCTGGAAACGGGGGGCTTATTGGGCTGAATGCTGGTCCGATTTGAACAGTTTCTAACATCTACGTTCTCCTGAACGCAGATCGAAAAAAGGCAGCAGAAACCTCATTAAAAGGCGCAAAAATTCCTTGCAGCCGATTCAGCCGAGAGGTACAAAACGGGTGTTCAGCGCCGGGTTGCCACACTCGGTGAAAAGGCCGGATCCTCTAACAGGGGTTCGGCTTTTTCTTTTTATCGATCCTTAGGGCTTGGCAGGCAACAACCTGCCCAAATGGGCAACTGGTGCGTTGTTGGAACAAGGACCATCCGTTCTGAACGGAGCTGCCGATGTCGCTACCCTCCCTTCACCCATGTGGATGCCCCAAGTGTCACTCGCGCAAGCCCCATCCGGACCGCATGCTTCATCGGCAGATCAACCTGCTTGCCAGCCGGCTCGACGAACAGCAGCGCCGGTGGTTTATCGCGTTTGAGGCGATGCGGATCGGCTGGGGCGGCACTCAGCGGCTTGCCCAGATCACGGGCTTGAGCCCCCATACCATCCGGCGCGGCCGTCGCGAACTCGAGGCCGGGCTTGTTGACCGCCCCACCGAGCGCGTGCGGGTCGCCGGTGGTGGCCGTCCCACCCGAGAGGTCCAGGATCCTGAACTCCCACAGACCTTGGAGGAGTTGCTCGAAGGCGAGACAGCGGGTGACCCGATGGGTCGGCACGCCAAAGCCAAGCGGAGTTCTCTGCATCATCTGAGCCATGAGCTTGCCGTCGCAGGACACCCGGCCAGCCGCCCCACGGTGGCGCGCCTGCTGCGCCAATTGGGCTACTCGCCCAAAGCCAATGCACGGCGTACCGAGGCGCACAGCACGCCGCCTGAGCGCGATGCGCAATTCCAGCACATCGCCGAACAGCGCGCGCAGTTTGCAGCCACAGGTGAGCCGATCATCAGCGTGGATTCGAAAAAAAAAGGAATTGGTCGGTGACTTCAAGAACCCGGGCCAGACGTGGTGCCGGAGAGCCGAGCCGGTCTTGGTGCACGACTGGCCGCAGGATGCAGTCGGTCAGGCCATTCCTTACGGCATCTACGAGATCACAACCAACAGCGGCTATGTGTGCATCGGCGATTGCTTTGACACCCCGCGCTTTGCCGTTGAGGCGATCAGTGACTGGTGGGAGAGCGAAGGACAGAAGCGCTTTCCAGAAGCCGGGCGTCTCCTCGTCCTGGCCGATGCGGGCGGCTCGAACAGTTGCCGCTCCCGAGTTTGGAAAGCCCAGTTGCAAGAACAGCTCTGCGATGCCTGCGGGCTCGAGGTCACGGTGTGTCACTATCCCACCGGCTGCTCGAAGTGGAACCCAATTGAGCACCGGCTCTTCAGCTTCATCAGCTTGAACTGGGCTGGCGTGCCGCTGCGGACCTTTGCGACGATGGTCCGCTACATTGCCGGAACCGTCACGGCAGCCGGGCTGCGGGTGAATGCTCGCCTCAAGCGTGGTGGCAATGAGACCGGGGAGCGGGTCTCCGACGAGGTCATGCGTCGCCTCCACCTGAGGCCGCATGCCGTCTGTCCCGCATGGAATTACACGCTCTCGCCGCGAACTTGATAACCTGAATTGGCAAATAGTTGGCTGCCAAGCCCTTAGTGCGTCGTCTTAGATTCCAAAGGTTGTTCCGGGGCCTCAGACAGGTGCAATCTCCCCGAAAACCTAACTTTCTGGTTGACCCCGTAACACGCACTTACCCGCGAGTCTCGAAGAAATGGATTAAATTCCGAATCTTCTCGACTGTTAGGCTTTCCGCGCGACAGATTCGCAACATCTGACGGGGTTTTCGGGCCCGCCTTACGAGCCGCCAACACCAAGGCCTGTCGAAGGCTGAACGCTCCAGAGGCGATCTTCTGAATGCTTGAGCGGAAAAGTCCGGCAGAGTTCGTCACGGTGGGGACCAATCCCCTCTCCGCCAGGCAGGACTGCTGCACAGTCCAATAGGCCAACATGTACGTGTCGAGATCGCCGATCGTGGCGAGGGCCTCAACCCACGCCATTTGGTTCAGGCCAATGACCCGCCGCAACCGGTGAGCTCCTTGGATTACGTCCGTAATGCCGCCTAAAGCCCGACCCGATTTGCCGATGGCCACGGAGAGCGGAGCGAGGAGTGCAAGAACCTCCTGTGCCTCCGCAGGATGGAAGCCGAGTTCGTAGGCCTCAGCTTCGGCCCAGCACTTATGCCCCTCTGAGGCACGCCGCACTCCTGGGTGGGAGGAGAGGACATCAAGATCCGCGCCCCGAACTCCAACCCTGGCTTCGCCAAGCCCTTCTGGCGCCACCGTATCCGTATCGATAGGCCGTCCCGATGATGCCCCACCTTTACCCGCACGATCGTCAAAAGCGCTCGCCGCTTTGTAACAAACTTCGTTTAGATTCTTGGGGAGAGTCTCAACCGGTGCGCAACCAGAGGCGTGTTGGTGCGCAATCTGAGCAGAAAAAAAGAGAGAGTTCCGAGACTTAGGCAGTTCTGACTCGATCGCGCGACGCTCAGCCGTCCAACGACCAAGCAGTTCCTCGCTCGGGCGAGCGCTCTTTGTCCAGCGCGGCGTCTCCGCATCGAAACGGTCAAACCGACTTACCCAGTCTGCCAGGCGTTCAGGATCCGACACTTGCAGAGCGGCCAGAGCCCGTTTCATGGCGGCCCGTTCCGCGGCGATCATCGTGCCGAGATTAGCTTCCTGCTCTCGCTGCAACCGAACACTGGCTGCAGCCTCAGAGAGTTCCCCGGCCCGAACCAGAAGAGGCTCGAGATTGATGCCGAAGGCCTTCACGACAGTCTTGTCCCGCCTCGTGATGGCAAACCGCCGCCGAGTGGCACTGGCCTCCCGGTCAATCAAACCCAGATCGATGAGGCGGTTTAGAGAGTAATGGACCGTGCGGCGGGACCGCCTGGTGCGATCGACCAGAGTCTGGTCCGACGGCCAGACGACGTAGGAGCTTCCGGTAAGCGGACGGCTATGAAAGCAGGCAACGAGGGCGGCCAGAACCGCCCGATCTGTGCCAAGAAGCTTCAGGCCAATGCCCGCATGCTGGGCCGCTTTGAAGAGCGCAGCCTTGAGCGCGTCGGCCTCGCCCTCTGCATGAGAGAGCGAAAACGGGGCTACAGTGCGCTCCGGTCGATCAGTCTCATCCCTGGCAACAGCAGCCTTCATCAACTCGTTCCGGTTACTCCAGAACGGAAGCTCGTATGCGGCGAGGCTCAGAGGCTCCACGAGCCATCAGCAAGCCAAAACACCCAGCATCGACCCAAAGCCTTGCGGCTTTGCCCCCGTTCCGCAGTGTGCGTGGTGATTCCACAGTCTTCCTGATGGAATCTTTGTTGCAATTACAATGACCACAAAATGGGATCAGATGCGAATCTAGATTCGTGTGATTCGATTTGATGGGTTTTTGACCTCACCCGCAGGCGTCCGCAAAACCCAATAAAGCAAGACCTTAACGGCGGTTAACCCTTTTTGCAGTCTCTGCCGCTGCGCAGCCCGGATTCCGCTTGGTCACAACCGGTCGGTCCATTGGAGCCCAAATGGGTGCTCTACTCCATCTAAAGCGCAAGCTCATCAAAGTTGCGACACCCATGCTTCGCTATAGGATATAAGGAAGGCGGCTGAATGGTGGGGCAGCATGACAAGACCGCAGCGGTGGTGGCTTTTTGGCGTTCTTCTGGCGATTGCGGCATGTCTTGCCGCCTATCACCTGGAATGGACATTCTACGACCAGAACGATAACACCGAGGAGCGGCTTGCCCTTCCGGTCTATATGACGACCCGACCACACGTCCTTGCCGTTGATGAGCCAACGCTAGGCCTCAAGGCTGGCGAGCAGATCCGGATATTTGTTCAGCACGGCCTCTACGTCAGACGCACCCGCTCGATCACTCAGGGGCTGCTTCTGGGCGGCCTTACACCCCTGATCCTGGTTGGCTTGGCGGGCTTTCTGGTCACTTCTGGACCTCGAAGCGGGCCACGGGAGCCGAGGAGAGGCCTCTCCCTCTGGCAGCGTTACAAGGTCAAGCGATCCCTCGCCCAGGCCCTGAACATCAACCACGGATCCAGCCAAACTAGGGTGCCTGCCCCGGCGCCTCCTGCTCCGCCGCCCGCATCCAAGTCGATATGGGGAACCCGAACTATCCCGGCGATAGGGTTTCTGGCGATTGTCATCATTGCCGGAGGGCTTGGCAAAGTGATCGGCCGCGAGACCATGAGCAAGATCATGTCGCCCTCTCGGGCTGAGAAAGAAACTCTCTTGGCTCAATCCGCCACTTCCCTACGCCAATCCCTTCCCAGGAAGATCGGGCAAGGAGTAACCCTCGTCGACGTACGCGTCGAAGGTTTAACGATGAAATACATCAATGAAATCGTCGACTCCTATGGTGCGGACGAGATTCACGCCTTTGAGCTGTATGCCCGGCAGACCCTCTGCGGGAAATCCGAGACTGTTAAAGCGATGGGGCAGGGCGTCTCCTACGCATATGAATATTGGACCCAAGCCCCTTCCAAATTTCTCAAGGGACAGTTCCTGGTCCGATCATGTGCATAAGGGTTCGCGCCGCCGGCGCCGGTCAGCACACGCATCACTTCACTTTGGGTGCAAATAGGCGGCTGATCCAAGAGCAGAAGCCAAGGAGCCCCCCCGCAATCAGCAGGGCAGCCGGCCAGAAGTAGATCGCATGCGCGATGTAGTAATCCACTCCGCTGGGAATAAGCACAAAGCCAGTCTTGCCTAACGCCGAGGTGAGGATCACCCCCACCGCAGTCACGGGCAGGGTCGCCAGCAGCAGACCTAAATTTCCCAAGCCATCCTGGGCCGCGTGCATGAAGTCGATCCAGGCAAACAATGCGAAGGCCAGGTACAGTACAGACGGGACATACTTCCAACTCATCCTGGCTCCCCGCGGCCTTGGACTAGAGACCGGCTGACGCATCGACAAGCGCTTGAGATCCCTCAAGGGAGAGTTTCGCACGCAAAGCCGTCAACGTATCGGTTGCGGTTCTGAAGCTCCCAATCAGTTCGCTAATGGAAACCGGCTGCGCCGGGTTGGCTTCAATCGTCAACGGCGCCAAGTTCCCGGCATAGGCCACAGCGAAATCGGAGAGTTGCCCTGCCTTGCCTCCCAGCAACGAGGACAACTGGAGCAACGCTGTCCTAAGTTCGGTGTCGCGACTGTTGGCCGGCAGGATCTTTAGAAACTGGGCCACAACTCCGGCATCCCTATACGTGAGGCGGGCCGACTTGATGCGGCCAACCGTCAGGACCTGACTCAGATCAACCGTCCTGCCGGTTAAATCTACCCCGGTCAGCTCCAGGGATCCCTTCACTTCTGCCATGGTCGGCAGCGAAACAGCGATGTCTGACACTCGAAGATCGCCCGTCTTCTGGTTGCCAACCAGCTTGAGCGAGATCTGACCGCTCTGGGACGTTGGTGTACCCGTGCTGTCGAGCAAAGCCCCGAATGCGAGGCCATCGACGTCAACCCGGCCAGTCAGGTTCCCCTCAGGTTCCCCTCGGCTCCGACGCTGTACGACGTCCGATAGCTCTGAACCTTCAGAAGGCGGCCCGCCGCCTGCCGGTAGGTTACCTCCGAGAGGACAAGATCTCCGATCCGGTCAGTCGTCAGAGGAACCCTGCCAAGATCCCGTGTTCCAAGATTCTTGGCCGAAATCGTTCCAATCTGAACCGAGCTTTCCGGCCCAGTCATCGCGACGCTCGTGGCGGTCAATGCCCCAATCGACGCCTCTGACCCTGCAGAGGTCACATTCTCGAAGACGATCTTCGCTGCGGAGACCCACTCTTGGGTTCCGCTCTTCGGGATCGCGAGTTTGAGGCCGGATACGGTGACTGCGTCACCTTCTGACAAGATGCTTCCTGTTGCACCAGGGGTGTCTAGGCCGAGGAACTTTCGGACAAGCTCTTCCGATGGCTGATCTGCTAGAGCCGATGAAATCCCACAAACGAGGAATGCTCCTGCAGCAAGAGCCGACTGGAAATTATGAGAGAACAACGGTGTCTCCAAGATGCTGATACGAAAGAGAATCTTCTTGAGCCTTGATGATACCATCCGGCGTCAAAAGCCCATTAAAAAAGGGGTCTGATCATGGCTTATCCTGCCTATAAGTCGTCGCTTCCGAATACCCGCACCGCGATAGAGGAAATTGCCTTTACCCGGGCGTGCCTCATGCTCGGCACCAATGAAGCGCTGCTCAGCGAGGAAGCCCAGGATGCTGAATGGCAAGGTTTCCTGATGGAGGCTGGCCAGATCGCCGCCGCTCTCGCCTCCGCCGGTTTCCAGATCACCCGAGAGGCGCCCCCGCCGCGGCCCGTGTACTTCTCCGGTCGGTACCCGAACCTGCACGTCGTTTCCTGACGGCAGGGACCGGAGAGGTCTACCCTCCGGTTGTCGCAGCTATGACGGAATTTAGGTGATGGGGCCGATCAGGCGGCGCTGTTTGTCGGCAGCGGGATGACCTCGCTGCCGTCCTGGAATCTGACACCGGCGATCACCTTCGGCAACTGGTTTTCACCCATCAGCCGGCGCCAGGTTTTCGCAGCCGCCATGATGAGTTTGAACACCATCAGGCGAGCAGTCGTTGGAGACAGCGCGCCCTTGGTGCGCACGGTGCGGTGCCGCACGGTCGCAAACACGCTCTCAATCGGGTTCGTCGTGCGCAGATGGATCCAGTGCTCAGCCGGCCAGTCGAAGAAGGCTAGCAGCGCCCGCTGGTCCTTGCGCAGGCACTCCACCGCCTTCGGATAGCGTGCGCCATAGGCGTCCTCGAACAGATCGAGGGCGACCTCGGCCTGAGCGCGGGTCGGGGCGAGATAGATCTCCCGCAGGGCCCCCTTCATGCCGGGCTGCACGGACTTGGGCACCTTGTTGAGCACGTTCGCGGTCTTGTGCAGCCAGCAGCGTTGATGATGCGTGCCGGGAAAGAGCTCGTCGAGCGCCTTCCAGAAGCCCAGCGCTCCGTCTCCCACAGCAATGTGAGGCGCAATCGACAGACCCCGCCGCTTGATCTCGACCAGCAGCTCGCGCCAGCTCTGGGCACTCTCGCGCACGCCGGCCTGGAAGCCGATCAGCTCCTTCCTGCCCTCCGGGGTGGCGCCGATCAGCACCAGGATGCATTCAGCCTGGTCCGCCATCCGGGCCTGCAGGTAGACGCCGTCGGCCCAAACATAGACGTAGCGCCGAGCCGAGAGATCGCGGGCCTGCCAACGCTCGTACTCGCCCTGCCATTCGCCCGTGAGTCGGGTGACCACCGAGGGCGAGAGGTTGGGCGCATCCTGGCCGAGCAGGGCGGAGAGCGCCTCCTGGAAGTCGCCGGTCGAGAGCCCGCGCAGGTACAGGATCGGCAGCAGCGCATCCAAGCTTTTGGTGCGCCGCGCCCATTTCGGCAGGATCGCCGAGGTAAAGCGGATGCGGTCGGCATCATCCGTGGCGCCGCGGTCGCGGATCTTGACCCGGCGGACCGCCACCGGGCCGATGCAGGTCTGGAGCATGCGCTCGGGGCCATGCCCGTGCCGGACCAGGCGCTCGCGGCCGTCCGGCAGCTTGAGATCGCGCATGCTGGCCAGATAAGCCTCGGCCTCGCTCTCGATGGCTTGGGCCAGCAGCTTGCGCGCGCCGGCTCGGAGAAGATCGGTCAGGGGATCGTCGATCGTGTCGGGCTGACGAAGGCGGACAATGCTGGTAGTCTCGTTCATGACGTATCGCTCTCCTGGAGAGGTTCAGGCAGGCTCGACACCCGCCTCGATACGTCGCCTTTCTCAATCCGTCATCACCCATGTATGGATGCCCCCGTTCGCGCAAGGGATTTCTGAACAGCTTCGGCATGTGATCGGGTGCGGTCATGTATCAGGCCTTCTGTTGCGGCCATGATCATGCCGCTGGCCGGTATGGAGATACGCGGAGCAGGTGCAGATCAAATTCCCGAGCGCGAAGCTCTTTGGGTGATAATGCTTTTCCTGCTCCCGATCTGACCGATCGTTTTGCCCTTACTGTTCCTCGACCTCCTCACACGCCTGACGCACCGGCAGGATCGATGCCGGATCTCCCGATCACGACGCCGTTGCTGCCGGAACTCTGAAGTCCTCGCCTTTCGTCAGCATGGCCCAGGCGGACCGCGCCATCTTGTTCGCCAGCGCAATGGCCACGAGCATCCTCGGCTTGCGCGCCAGCATGCGGGCAAGCCAGGAGCCTTCCGGCGCGCTCTTGCGCCCTGCGCTCTTGACGACAGCCATCGCGCCGATGATGAGCAGACGTCGGATATCACGCTGGCCCATCTTCGAGGTGCGCCCGAGCACCTGCTTGCCGCCGGTGGAGTGCTGGACCGGGACAAGCCCGAGCCAGGCGGCGAAGTCGCGTCCGCGTCTGAAGCTCTCCATCGGCGGTGCGAAGGTTTCGATCGCCATTGCGGTGATCGGCCCGATCCCGGGCATGGTCTGCAGGCGTGACGTCGTCACCCCACGCGCGGCCTCGCGTTTCAACACCCTCTCGAGATCCGCGATCTTGCCGTCGAGGGCTGCGATCTGGTCGAGATAGAGGCGACCGAGTTCGACGACCAGTGGCTGAAGGGTCGTGTTGACGTCCTCGATCACATCGCTGAGCAGCTTCACTTTGGCTGTTCCCTGTGGCGCGACGACGCCGTGCTCGGCGAGATGCCCCCGCAGCGCATTGATCAGCTGCGTGCGTTGGCGCACGAGAAGATCCCGCGTGCGGAAGACCATCGCTCGCGCCTGCTGTTCCTCGGTTTTGACTGTGACGAACCGCATGGTCGGGCGTGCCGCCGCCTCGGCGATGGCCTCTGCGTCCGCCGCGTCGTTCTTCTGGCGCTTAACGAAAGGTTTTACATAGACCGGCGGGATGAGCCGCACTTCATGCCCGAGAACCTGAAGTTCGCGGCCCCAGTCATGCGCTGTGGCGCAGGCCTCCATCGCAACAATGCAACGTGGCTGCTTGGAGAAGAACGTCAGAACCTGCTGGCGGGTCAGTTTCCGGCGAAAGGCCACGCTCCCATCGGCGCGGGCGCCGTGCGCCTGAAAGACACGCTTTGCAAGGTCGAGACCAATGATGTTAACGTCTGTCACGGATGCCCTCTCCATTTGTGAATGATCCTCAGATCACCACCTTGGCACATTGTGATGCCGTCAGGAGGGGGCATCCACTCCATCAGGTTCCACCATAGCTGACCTCGAGCCCGCAGGCATCGCAGAGCTGTTCTTGCAACTGGGCTTTCCAAACTCGGGAGCGGCAACTGTTCGAGCCGCCCGCATCGGCCAGGACGAGGAGACGCCCGGCTTCTGGAAAGCGCTTCTGTCCTTCGCTCTCCCACCAGTCACTGATCGCCTCAACGGCAAAGCGCGGGGTGTCAAAGCAATCGCCGATGCACACATAGCCGCTGTTGGTTGTGATCTCGTAGATGCCGTAAGGAATGGCCTGACCGACTGCATCCTGCGGCCAGTCGTGCACCAAGACCGGCTCGGCTCTCCGGCACCACGTCTGGCCCGGGTTCTTGAAGTCACCGACCAATTCCTTTTTTTTTCGAATCCACGCTGATGATCGGCTCACCTGTGGCTGCAAACTGCGCGCGCTGTTCGGCGATGTGCTGGAATTGCGCATCGCGCTCAGGCGGCGTGCTGTGCGCCTCGGTACGCCGTGCATTGGCTTTGGGCGAGTAGCCCAATTGGCGCAGCAGGCGCGCCACCGTGGGGCGGCTGGCCGGGTGTCCTGCGACGGCAAGCTCATGGCTCAGATGATGCAGAGAACTCCGCTTGGCTTTGGCGTGCCGACCCATCGGGTCACCCGCTGTCTCGCCTTCGAGCAACTCCTCCAAGGTCTGTGGGAGTTCAGGATCCTGGACCTCTCGGGTGGGACGGCCACCACCGGCGACCCGCACGCGCTCGGTGGGGCGGTCAACAAGCCCGGCCTCGAGTTCGCGACGGCCGCGCCGGATGGTATGGGGGCTCAAGCCCGTGATCTGGGCAAGCCGCTGAGTGCCGCCCCAGCCGATCCGCATCGCCTCAAACGCGATAAACCACCGGCGCTGCTGTTCGTCGAGCCGGCTGGCAAGCAGGTTGATCTGCCGATGAAGCATGCGGTCCGGATGGGGCTTGCGCGAGTGACACTTGGGGCATCCACATGGGTGAAGGGAGGGTAGCGACATCGGCAGCTCCGTTCAGAACGGATGGTCCTTGTTCCAACAACGCACCAGTTGCCCATTTGGGCAGGTTGTTGCCTGCCAAGCCCTAATTGTCTGGATGCGAGACCTCCTTGGCGGCAGCGACGACCTGGAGGGCTGGCGGCAACGCGTCTGAATCGGGCGGCTTGTAGCGCCGGTTGGCCAGCTTCGGCTCGGCGACCAGGCGGCTGTGCACGACCTGCTCGGGGGATCGCCCCTTCAGCACGCGCTGACGTCTCCTGTTGTAGGCTTGGTTGAAGCCCTTGAGCAGCGTCTCCAGATCCCGGTGGCTTTCGATGGTGATGCCCAGCACCTCGCGCTGAACGCGGCCGTTGAAGCGCTCCACGAGACCATTGGTTTGCGGCGTGTAGGGCTTGGTCTTGCGATGCTCCACCTTCAGCTTCCGGCAGGCGTCCTCGAAGCCATCGGCGGTGAAGCACGAGCCGCGATCGGTCAGCACGTGTGTGATCTTCAACGGGAAGGCGCGCACCGCCTCGGTCAGGAAAGCGACCGCGCTGGTGGCCAGCTCATCGTCCTTGACCGCCAGGTGCACCCAGCGCGAGCAGCGGTCGATGGCCACGTACAGGAAGCGCTTGCGGCTTTCGCCATTGGCGGTTCTCAGCTTCGGCAGGTGTTTGATGTCGATGTGGATGAAGCCGAGATCGTAGTCCTTGAACGTGCCGCTCTTCCGCTTGTGCTGCTGTGCCGGCGGCAGGCGGCCTAAGCCTTCCGCCTTGAGGATGCGGTAGACGGCATCGCGGTTCAGATGCGGCAGGAAGTGCGTGACGATGAAGGTGAGATCATCGAGCGGAAAGCCGGTGGCCTGGCGCAGAGCACAGACGATGGCGCGCTCCTCGTCGGTGGCTTTCCAGGGCAGTTTGTGCGGCCGACTGCTGTGGTCCTGACAGTCTTTGGGGCCGCGCTTGCGCCACTTGCGGATCGTCTCGGTGCTGACGCTGAAGCGCTGAGCCAGCACGCCGGTGGGCTCGCGCGAGCGGGCGATCTCCTGGCGAACGGCCGGGGTGGTGCGGGCTTGCGGATGAAGGGAGTGCATCACATCCTCCTGCGGGGAGAAGCCCGGCGTCGCAGGCCATCGAAGCGCCAAGTATACTCCTCAATGGCGTAACGCACCCGGTCCCAACAACGTTCCGCTACCAAACACCTAATACTACAGCCGGGTTTGACGTCGGGTGCGCTTGCGCCAGTGACATTCGCGAGCGCGCTGCTGATGCCGCCGGCGCCAGACCGACCAATGCTCGACGGCCTCAAGCGAAGGCGACCGCTCCCACACCAGATGCCAGAGCAGCCGTCGCACCTCCGGTACGGTGAGCGGCAGCAACCCCGCGGCCTGCGCGACGGGGGCTTCTCCCCCCGGTGGCGTGCCGGCGCACGACGGTGAGATAGGCGTGGGCCAGCATCGACAACGTGATGTGTCGGTGCCAGCCCGTCCACGAGCGGACCTCGTATTCGTCCAATCCAGTCTCGCCCTTGGCTTCCTCAAAGCAGCTCTCAACCCGCCAGCGCTGGCCCGCAATCCGCACCAGTTCGGCCAGAGCCGTCTCCTCCGGCGAACGGGTGAGAAAGAACGTGAACTGATGCGGCCGGCCCTTCTTGCGGCGGATCAGCAGCCCGGTCTTCCAGCCCGGCACCGGCGGCGTGCGGTAGGGCAGATACGCCCAATCGTACAGCCGTGGCCCCTTGGCACCGTCACCCGCGCTGAGACGCTTCCAGCCTCTGGGCGGCACATCCTCAAGCCAGTCCTCAACCGGCTTGAACCCGAGCCGCTGGGCCGAGGTCACGGCCAGCACATAACCGCGCTCATGCGCCTCGATCAGGCGTCGCGTCTGAGAATCGGCGCCATAGACGCAGTCGCCAACCACCCATGTGCACGGCACCCCGGCCGCAAAGGCCTGCTTCAACATCGCCTGCCCGAGCTTCGGCTTGGTGGTGAAGCCGACCTCCTCCGGAACACCTGCTTCGGCCCGCCGGGCCGCATCGCAGGCCCAGGTCTCAGGCAGGTACAGCGCCCGATCGATCAGCGCATGGCCGTGCCGGCTGGCATAGGCGAGAAACACCCCGATCTGGCAATTCTCAATCCGGCCAGCGGTGCCGGAATACTGGCGTTTGACGCCGGCCGACTTGTCGCCCTTCTTGAGAAAGCCGGTCTCGTCGAGCACCAGCACGGCGTCCGGATCGCCGAGATGCTCGACCACATAGGCACACAGATCATCGCGCACCGCCTCGGCATCCCAGTGCATGCGGGCGAGGAAATCCTGCACACCATCGGGGCTGGCATCACCGGCGGCTTCGGCCAGGTGCCAGCCGTTCTTGCGCTCGAGCGGCGCGAGCAGGCCCTGCAGATAGGCCCGGGCGCGGCGGCGTGGTTCGATCCGGGTGAACCGGGGAGCAATCCGGGTGACGAGATCATCCAACTGAGCGGCCCAGCGGTGGGCCTCGCTTGCGTATGTCATGGCGCGACACCTCCGTGTCTAAGACAACGCACAAGGCCCGGCTGTAGTACTAAAGCGCTTTTGGTTTCAATGTAGGGCATAACCGGCATGCCTGATCCAGCCTCGGGCATCGTTTGCGGTGATGGTGTCGAGGGCGGGTTTGAGCTCCGCTTCCAAGGCTTCGAGAGTGCGCGGAGCTTTCGCCTTGAGCGGCTCTTTCATCTTGGCCCAGGCGGGCTCAATCGGGTTGAACTCCGGCGAGTAGCGCGGCAGGTACAACAGTCCAATCCCAGCCCGATCGAGCAGGTCCCGCACTTCTGTGGCGTGATGCGGGCGCAGGTTGTCCATCACCAGAATGGCGTCCGGCTTCACCTGCCGGAGCTTGGGCACCAGCACCTGCTCGAGATAGGCCAGCAGCACGGCGGTCGAGGTCGACGCCTCGATGCTCATCGTGGCCATCAGGCCCTCACAGGCGACCAGAACACGCTCACGCAGATCAGGAGAATAGGGCTGGGGCATGGCTCGCCTCCCGGGCCATATCCCAGTCAACGCGCAGCCCACCCGAATGGATTCAAGCCCAATTCAAAAGCGCTTTAATAACCCGACAGAGAACCCTCAAATGACATTCACCTCCTCTGCGGGCGTTCCCCGCGGACAGATGGAGCTCGCCTTTGATCCGGCTCCCGTCCCGGTGGCCGAGCACAGTTCCGACGTTCAGCCCGATCTCTCAAGCTACGATGCGATCGTGGTGGCAACATCCGGAGGCAAGGACTCGCTTGGGTGCCTGTTGGAGTGCATCGAGAAAGGTGCACCGATGGAGCGCATTGAGCTTTGGCACCACGATGTTGATGACCGCGAGGGGTCAACCCTGTTCGACTGGCCAGTGACACGTTCTTACGTCTCAGCCCTCGCCGAAGCCTTTGGGCTCCCTCTGTACTTCTCGTGGAAGCAGGGCGGCCTCGAACGTGAAATGCTTCGGAACAATGCCCGAACTGCACCAATATCTTTCCAGACACCTGAAGGTGAGATAAGAAGTGTAGGCGGTGTTTCTGGTAAACTTGGCACACGCTTGCAGTTCCCCCAGGTTACCGCAGATTTGACAACTCGATTTTGCAGCCTACGCAAAAATAGACGTATCGAGCGCAGCTATCTGCAATCAAGGTCGATTTTTAGGCAAGAAAACGCTTTTCGTTACTGGCGAGCGAGCCCAGGAGAGCGCCGCGCGAGCGCGCTACAAGACTTTCGAGCCGCATCGCACCAATCGTCGGGATGGTACCCGCCGCAACCGATACGTCGATCATTGGCGGCCCATCCACGTCTGGGATGAGCGCCAGGTCTGGGAAATTATCGAGCGCCACAGAGTGGCTCCTCATCCCGCGTACGACGCAGGCTTCGGCAGGGTTTCGCGCATGAATTGCATCTTTGCCTCACCAAGACAATTGAGTTCGATTGTGGAATCAAGCCGAAGTGCGACGAGCGGGATGCTAGGGATAGCCTCTCACCCAAGGGCTGCCAGGGCTGCGTTGGTCTGAGTTGCGCAACTCCGGCAACCCTGGATCCAGAGCGTTCGTCAGAACCTCTGCCGGCGTGCGGTAGCCCAGACACTTGCGTGGCGTCTCATTGAGTCGTTCACAGAGATCGAGCAGCGTCTGCTCGGAAAGAACGGCAATGTCGGTATCTCGTGACAGGAAGCGCCGAACCCGGCCATTGGTGTTCTCGACCGTGCCCTTCTGCCAGGGCGCCTGCGGCTTGCAGAAGCAGCTGTCGATGCCGAGCTTGTGCTTGAGCAGGCGGTAGGAGGAGAACTCCGGACCCCGATCGAAGGTGATCGACTGCCGGGCCGGAGCGGGCAGAGCCTGCAGCTTCTCGATCATGCCACTCACGACGCCCGCTGAGGTGCGGTGCCGATTACGGGCGAGGATCGTGTAGCGGCTCTGACGCTCCACGAGCGAGGTCAGGTTGTGCTGGCCCAATTCTCTGCGGAACATCATCAGGTCGCCCTCCCAGTGGCCGAAGCCGGTGCGAGTTGCGATCTCCGGTGGACGCTGCTCGATGGTGTTGCTCGCCGGGATGAAGAGACCACGCGGCTTGCGCTGGTAGCGGGTTCGGCGTCGGCACCGTGCCATGGGCAGTTCCTTGTACAGCCCAAGATGCTGCCCCTGGGGCCCATCGACAAACCGCTAGATCGTCTCATGCGAGATGCGCTCGGGTGCGCCTGAGACCCGCAAACGGCCGGCGATCTGTTCGGGCGACCAAGCCGCCTTGAGGCAGTGGATCACATGGACGGCCAGAGCGGGATGGCGGGAGATCTTGCCCAAGCGCTGTCGCCGGGCGCAAGCCTGCATGTCGGCCGCCACATGGAAGTAGCCTCGATAAAGCGGTTCCTCATCATGCATCCAGTTGCGGGAGATCTCGCGGTAGATCGTCGAGGGATGGCGGCCCAGGCGCTGGGCGATCACAGGCACGGGGATCTGGGCCGAGCGCAGGCGGTAAATCTCGCGGCGCGTGGCTAAAAGATCAGATGAGTATAGGGCAGGGTCATGCAGCCTCCATGCGAATGTGGACCTTGTACTTGTAACAGCATTCGCAATTCAGATTAGAATCCACCCCAACCCACCGCGAATTTCGCATAAACGCATGTATGGAACCGGATAGTGTGTCTTTTGAGCGTATTCGGAAATTTTCTGATCGACGTTGGCCGCTGGTCTAGTAAAGAGGAAGTCAAAGGCTCTTCCGAGGCCATCCGTGCAGAAGCGTAGATACTCTGAAATACTTGAGGCTGAGATGGCAAGCATTCCACTCCAAGAGGGACAGCGCGCCTTTGGCAGTGACCCAGCGAACTACGAACGGGGGCGCCCAAATTATCCACCCCAGCTCTACGAAATTCTGCAACAGGAGTGTGGGATTGGCCCGACAACCCATACCTTTGAAATCGGACCAGGAACTGGACAGGTCACGCGCGGTCTGCTCGGCCTCGGGGTTGCCCATTTGACGGCCATCGAGCCTGATGAACGCCTGTCAGGCTTTCTGGCTGAAGCTTGCCGGGATGAAGGTGTGGGACGTTTAGAGATCCTGACTTTGACCTTTGAAGCCGCCCCTCTTGTGGAGAGGGCGTTCGGACTTGGTATCGCTGCAACCGCATTCCACTGGCTTGAGGCAGGACCCGCTCTTGCCAAGGTTTTCCGCTTATTGCGTCCAGGTGGATGGTGGGTGGCATGTTGGAATATCTTCAACGATCCCTTCACACCTGATCCATTCCGAGAGGCGACGAGCCATCTCTTCAGGGATTTAGCCAAAACGCCCAGCTTTGGCGAAGGTGATCGAAGGCCTTTTGGCTTGGATGTTGAGGCCCGAACCCAGGAGCTAACCGCCGCAGGCTTTCAACGGATTTCAAGCACGGTAGTCCGTAGAACAATGATCCTTGATACCGACAGTGTGCTGGCACTTTACGCCACCTTCTCCCAGGTCACGAGGCTGCTGGAGGGCGACCGACTACAGTTCATGCGCAGCCTTAAGCGGATTGCACAGGACGAGTTTGAGGGGAAAGTCCCAAGGACGTTCCTCACTCCAATCTATTGGGCACAGCGCCCCTAGCAGGCTGTTGAAGAAGTCAGCTGCGTTCGCAGACGAAGCCTGAATCATCACCGTCGTGGATGTAGAAATGGCCGACGAGACGGCCTGCTGTCCCGAGCACGACCCATCCACGCCCAGACGCTGGGTCGTTGTCGTCGTTGCCTTCCCAGGAGAACTCGGCGCAGGCCGCCCCGTCGCGCGAGCCGTAGCGGACATCCAAGAAGCCCTTGAGCGCGCCGAACGCAATCTCCCCGTCCGCTTCGCCTGTCAGGGTGAGATGCGCCTCTTCGACGAGATCGAGGAAGTCGTTGTCCCAAACATCCATCTCGACGATGCGCCAGCGGCCGGCAAACGCCTTGGCAAAGGCTGGTACCTTGGCCATCAGCGGCTCTCCGCCAGCAACTTGGGCAGGCGCACCAGATTGTAGGCAGCGGCTGCGAACGTGAAGGCCAGTTCTACCCGCTCCACACTGCGGAACCGCGTCTTGGCTAGGCCAGCGACAGTTTTGATCCAGCCGAAGGCCTCTTCAATGCGCTTGCGGATGCGCTGACTGACCGCGTAGCCCGCATGCCGGGTGGTGCGTCCATCAATAGCTGAACGCCGGCCGTTCGCGTTCTGCGCCACATGCGGTGTGACCTTCATGGTCCGCAACTCACGGACGAAGTCCTGCGTGTCATAGGCCTTGTCGGCGCCGAGCGTGATCGCCCGCGGCCGATCGGCATAGGGTTCCATCAAAGCCAGGGCGGCCACGCGCTCGGCATAGCCATCAGCGCGCGTCAGACAGGCGCCCACTACCAGGCCGGAGCGGTTCTCCATGAGTGCATGTCCGAGGAAGCACAGCTTCGCCTCCTTGCCGGCTCCCTTGCGGTAGAGCCGCGCATCCGGATCGCTGGTCGAGGCATGGGTGTCGTTCGAGCGTTTCTCACCCCGGAAGTTGGCCTCTGCGTTGCGCCCGCCATCGGCCGGCGGATCACCTGCACCGTCCTTCGGCTTGAAGCTCTTCATGGAAGCCCAGGCCTCGATCAGGGTGCCATCGACCGAGAAGTGGTCCGTGGATAGAAGCTTCTTCACCCTGGGCTGGGCCAGCATGGCGGCCAGGAACTGAGCCGCGATGTCGCCGTCGAGAAGCCGGTCACGGTTCTTGGAGAAGGTGGAGTGATCCCAGGCGGCATCATCAATGCCGAGCCCAACAAACCAGCGAAAGAGTAGGTCGTATTCGAGCCGCTCCATCAGCTGGCGCTCAGAGCGGATCGAGTAGAAGGCCTGCAGCAGCATGGCACGGAGCAGCTTCTCGGGCGCGATGGACGGCCGCCCCATGCGTCGCGCGTACAGAGCCGCCAGTGCAGGCTGAAGCAGGACCAGCGCCTGGTTGGCAATCTCCCGGATCGCCCGCAAAGCATGATCCGCGCGCACCCGGGCCTCCAGATCGACATAGGAGAACAGTTCTCCAGTCCGCTCATCCCGTCCGCGCATTCATTTCCTCCAGTTGCCCGTCTCGAATGAATCACAGCCGAGCCTGCGCCGCCACGGACTTTTTCAACAGCCTGCTAGCGGAATTCGCGAAACGGGCCTTAGGGAACGGTGGCATACAGAGCCCTTGCAACACTCTACCGTGTATAGACCCTGTGCAGCCTAGCGTCCGTCTCAGTTAGTGGCGAACCGCTCAACAATCACTGTCCGTATTAATTTCGACTAAGCCCATTAATCAATTGTGAGTTTCCCCTAATGGGGTTTCCAAAAAAGGCAAGCTTTGCTGTATTCTATGTTTCGTCGACGAGATCGAATCTCACTGACACGGCGGTCCTGCTTTAATTGCCCCAAAACTCGGGACCGCCGTTTTCTTTCTTTCTTAGAGTCGGTCCGAGCGATTCATGAGCTTTGACAAAGCCTTGCGATCCTGCGGGTCATGAGCCGGATCATGGCGAGTTGCACGAACGCCAGCTGCGTGCGCGTGAGGTTCTCAAAATCCTTGACCAGCCGACGGCAGCGGCCGAGCCATCCAAAGGTTCTCTCGACAATCCACCGCTTCGCAACCACCACGAAGCCTTTGGCGGCATCCGAACGTTTGACAATCTCCAGAACCACCTTGCCGGTCCGTTTCGCGGCCGCGGCTGTTGCTGCGCCACTGTAGGCGCCATCGGCAAACAGGCGCTCCAGGAACACGAACACGCGCCGCACACTCTTCAGAAGCGGCAGAAAGCCATCCCGGTCCTGCACGTCGGCCGGTGTCACATTCAGCCCAAGCATCAGGCCCAGCGTGTCGACGATGAGGTGACGCTTCTTGCCCTTGACTTTCTTGGCCGCGTCATAGCCGATCGGATCGATATGCCTCCCCCTTTTTCGGCGCTCTTGACGCTCTGGCTGTCGACGATCGCGGCGGTGGGACTGGCGTGGTGTCCCTCAAGTTCGCGGACCTGCTGGTAGAGCGCGAAGTGCAGGCGGTCGAGCACGCCATCGCAATGCCAGCGCACGAACCAGCCGTGCACGGTGCTGCGCGGCGGCAGGTCTCTGGGCAAAGCCCGCCATTGGCAGCCTGTGCTCAAGACATACAGAACGGCATTGAGGATCTCGCGCAAGCGCTCCGGGGCTGGCCCGGACTTCGTGCGACGGTGCAGAAACGGTCGCACCAGATCCCATTCGGCATCCGTCAGGTCGCTCGGGTAGCGCAAACCTGGGCGAGCGTAGAGACCTCGGTTCTCTGGGGTCCACATGGGCGCCTCCGCAAATCGGCGCCACCAGTGAATCACAAGTCATTGCTCGGATTCAAATTTCACTCGGACAGGCTCTTAGCGGTGCTCTGATCCGGTTTTTCCGGGGTTTATAGGGTTTCAGCATGTCGCTTGGACCAGATCTCGCGTGGTATTCTAGCGCCATCGTCTCCGACCTCGAATTTGGAATCTCCCTTGCTCAGATCTCACTTCCTTATCGTCGCTGCCATAGCCCTAGGCCTTGGCGCGTGCGTGTCAGATGGTGCGACCACCATCACAACCGTCAGCCCCCATCATTGCTTCTACGATTCTAACCAGGCGCGGACCCGCTGCAGTGCGACAACCTCCGTCACAGGCTTCGCCCCTAATGAGCGGCGTGCCTACCGGCACCGGCCCGACTACGGGCAGAACCCCATTGCGGGCCTTGGGGCCGCCCTCGACCCGTCTCCCTCACCACCGACAGGTTCGGAGTACACGTTTGGCTACGATTCCGGTTTCGAGGCCGGCTTCCGCTATCCCCGCCGCTTTATCACAACTGTCTACGCAGGCACCGAGGTCATTGAGCCCGCGCCGGTCGTCCGGACTGCCCGATCCAAGCGCACTTCACTATCCAGGAAGGCCGTTGCCGGCCCAGTATATAAGGACTGAGGTGCCTCATGCGGTTTCTCTCGCTTGCTTCCCTTCTCTGCGCCACGACTCTCCTCGGTGCATGCACCAGCACTCAGCCGTCCGGTTTAACCGTGCCGGTTCTCGCCGAGCTCGAAGGTCATCCGCCCGGAACTCATTTCGATCAGGGACTGTCCTCCTGGCACACCGTCCAGACCCGTCCAAAGACAACGGTCATTCTTGAGCCGTCTCCGACAGTCGCCGGCCCGGTTACGGTCTATGACACAGCCACTAGCGTTCCTTCCCGCCCAGTAGTGACCGGCCCGACCTCACCTGAGTGTCCGTCCTACATGTCCCGGCTGGTCTGCGAGGACTGGCTCACACATAAGCGCGAGAAGCAGTCTTAATGGACGCCATGCTCACCCACCGGCTCATCTTTGGATACCCGCTCGACGTCCTTTTGCCTAGTCTAGCCTTAGGGCTGACTCTTCTGGCCCTTATTCTTGGACTGGCGGCGCTCTTCCGCAAGGATCACTATCGTGCCCGTCCACTCTTCACCGAGAACGAGCGGGAGTTTCACCGTCGGCTCCTCTCCGCTTTGCCGAGCTATGAAGTTGCGCCCGAAGTCAGCAAATGGCCGAAGGCCCTGACCCATAAAGGCGGAGGAGGGATTAGCCTGCGGCGAATCAAGCTTGGCGATGTTCCCGGAAAGTTCTATGTGTCGTGAATGCTGTGCTCCACGAAGATCCGCATCTACCCAACGCCCGAGCAGGCCGAATTCCTCGGCCGGCAGTTCGGCGCCGTACGCTTCGTGTACAACAAGGCACTGGCGGTGAAGAAGCACCGCTACAGGGTCCGCGGCCAGAAGCTCTCGGCGTACCATGACCTAAAAAAGCTACTCTCCATTGCTAAGAAGAGCAGGCGCTACGCATGGCTGGCCGACTACGACGCCATGGCATTGCAGCAGGCCTGCATTAACCTCGACAAGGCCTTCCGCAACTTCTTCGAGGGGCGTGCGCGCTTCCCCAGGTTCAAGAGGAAGCACGGCGAGCAGTCGTCCTACCACTGCTCCGGTAAGATCGCCGTCCTTGAGGACTCGATCCTTCTGCCGAAGATGGCCAAGCCGATCAAGGCGGTGATCCATCGTCCGGTCTCTGGCGCGCTCAAGTCCATCACAGTCACCAGGACCGCCACTGGCAAGTATTTTGCGTCGCTCCTCTTTAAGGACGGCAAGGAGAAGCCCGAGCCTGTGAAGGTCGTGCCGGAGGATGCTATCGTCGGCGTGGACATCGGTGTGATCGACCTCGCCGTCGAAAGCAACGGAAGGAGAACACCGAACCCGAGGTTCCTGAAGCGGGCACAGCGCAACCTGCGACGCAAGCAGAGGGCCTTGTCACGCAAGAGCAAGGGATCACGAAACCGAGCCAAGGCAAGGCTCAAGGTCGCCGCGGCGCACGAGCGCCTAGCGAACGCACGACACGACTTCCAGCACAAGCTGTCCAAGCGCCTGACCGACGAGAACCAAGCGGTCTGCGTGGAAACGCTGGCGGTCAAGAACATGCTCAAGAATCATTGCCTCGCCCGGGCCATCGCTGACGCGGCATGGTACAGCCTGATCGCGAAGCTCGCTTACAAGGCGGAGCGGTCCGGCAAACACTTGGTGAGGATCGATCGGTGGACGGCGTCTTCGAAGACCTGCTCGTGCTGCGACATGGTCAAGGACGACTTGGACCTGGGGGAGCGCCGCTGGACCTGCGACGGCTGCGGCACGGAGCATGACCGGGACGGAAACGCGTCGGAGAATATCCGGCGCGTCGGCGTCCTGGAGCTAAGGGCGGGCGGTTGGCACGTCCCTGTCTGTGGAGGCCTGCGTCAGACGGTCCACGCGACCGCTGCGGCCAACGAAGCAGAAAGCCTCGCGGCGTAAGCCTGCGAAGCCCCGTCGTTCACGGCGGGGAGCCATCACCATGCTTGCCTTGCTGGAGCCCGATTTGGATCAGAGGCCGATCGCCGTCGTGGAGTTGGACGACAGCACCCATGACCCAGCACGAGATCGCAAGCGGGATGCCATTCTCAATTCCTGCGGTTATCGAGTAATCCGGTTCGAATTCTGTCAAAAGCCCACCGTCAGCCAGATCAGGGAAATCTTCACCCAGCTATGAGCGCAGAACATCTCCATGATCCCGGCGGCAAGGTTCGCATCAAGATTCAAGACGGCATCAGGGGCTCTGCCACCTTCAGCCCGTGCGGGCGGTACCGGACCGTTCTTGCACGCGAATGGACCGATAAGAAGGACCCACGGTTCGCTCTATGGATCGGCATGAACCCTTCCATTGCCAGCTACGAGGTCGATGACCCCACTGTGGCACGCGAGCAGGACTTCACCCGCCGCTGGGGATACAGCTCCTACGTCAAGTGCAACGTCATGGATTATTGCGTCACCGAGCAGAAACGGCTGCGTGACCCTGGAGTCATTCCATGCAGCCCACATAACCTTCCCGCCATCCGGGATCAGGCAAGCCGCGCCTCGATGATCGTCATGGGGTTCGGAGCTGTCCATCCGTCCCTGCAGCACTACGCTGACGCAGTATGCCACGCCCTCATTGAAGACGGCCATCGTCTCTGGTGCCTCGCAGTGACGAAAAACGGCAGTGCCGGTCATCCCCTGTACATCGCGGCCGATACCAAGCCGTTCCACTACATCCCGAAGCTGAAGGGCAAAGCCTAAAGGCAAGCCCCACAGCTTGCCCTTTCCGTGACGAGGACAACTCCCATGCCAACGCACTTTTGGACGCTCCTGACAGGGGTCGATACCGTCCAGCCGTTCTTCGACAAGACGGAAGCCGAGGGGTCTGCTGCCGCCTTTGTGCAGTCTTGTGATGATGATCGAACCGTCACGGTCGAGAACTGGCGAGAAGAGCTCGCCGACCTGAACCGGGAAATGAATGATGCAGGGGAAGCGACCTATCTCTGCTCTCTGACCGAACATCTCCTGCCGGAACTCAACGCCCTCGCCGTGCTGGAGGAGGGCGAAGTGCGTCGTATCGAGACTCAATCGCCTCTTCTTCAGGACCTGAAAGTGGCCGTCGTCGAGACCAAGTTCCGGCATATCGATTACCATCCGGACGATGTTCTCTGGATTAGGACACCTCTTGGCCCAATTGGCGTCGTCGGACATATCCAAAGTGTCGCAAAGCCGCAGTGGCCGATAGCCACTGTTTTCGAGCAGATCGCCCGTACAGAGCCAACGGGCGAAACGCCCCGCATCGGCTGAGACTTCCCATGATCACAAAACGAGCCTTCCTGGCGGCGATTGCACCGCTTCTTGCAGGATGCAGCCGGTTTGAGGCGGCAGAGCCCTTGCCCGAGGCAGATCGGTTAGGGGTCACCTATAAAGGCTTCGATCCTAGACGGCTCGATCGAGAGATCATTGATCCCGGTCAGATCAACGCAATCATCGAATTCGCTAACGCTCGCCTTGACGGATGGCACTACCCGATCGCGACAATGCCTGCTGGAGACACCCATGTATTCCTCTGTAAAGGCGGCAACATCGTCGGGTATATCGGCGCAACCGCCGGAGTCTTACTCAGATATCCGACAAAGGGCGGGCTCAAGTTCCTCCGAAACGCTACCGACGAGGAACTCAAGCAGTTCCACGACCTACTAATTTGACCCAGGGCCGTCAGCGAATACGGATAAATAAACTCCCATCTGAGGTTCCACCATGCTCGTCACAAGAAATCGTCTATTCATCCTCGCCATTCTCGGGGCAGCAAGCCTGAGCCTCGCTGGCTGCTTTCAGTCAAAGACAAAGGCTATCGAGGTTGGTGAGGAATTAGGAGCCACTGGCAAGGCCTATTGCACGACCTTCGGGAACCAAAAAGTCGAACAATTGCCGGTCCCTGAAAAGGTTCCGGGCGGCGGAGTGGTTTACCGGGTTGGCGACGGTATTTTCACCTTTAAGAAGATCAACCGCAACCTTTACCTCGCTCAGACTGAAGCTAAAGGAATCTATAAATTCGGGTATGTCTATATCGACGCTAAGAAGCTTCGGACACTTGCCTATCCACCACAAATGACCGAAGGAACCAGGCGATCCATCGAGGCTGCAGGACTGACCGTCAACTCAGGAAGTGACGGCTTCCAGGATCTTGCCGGAAAACCTGCAGACCTTCAGCGCTTCCTTCTCTCTCCCAACGTCGACAGCCTCGCTGCATTCTCCGACTGCAGTTTCGAGAAACCCGCCAACTGGGGGCCCCCGCTCATCGGGCAGATCCGGAAGAATTTCACCCGTGACGAAGTGCTATCGATGGTTGGCGCGACCGAGTGCGGAGAAGACGTATGCTTCCACGATCTCGGCATGGCAGTGACGGACGAACGATCCTTCAAGAAGGCTCACGGAGAAATCCGACTGACGTTCAATGATCAAGGGGTCCGTCAAGTTTCCATCAAAGGCCAAGATCTAGACCTTGGCTGGGAGAACAAGGCACTCAACCAGTCTGTGCTATCGCTCTTCCCAATTGCCTATAGTGGTGACGAGAGTTCCATCGTATTCCTCCGCGTGAACAATGATGGTGTCCTCTACAGGAGCCCCGACGCTGAGAGTTTTCCGGACGACAAGGCCAAGCGCCTCACCGACTTCGTCAATGACACTAAGCGCCGGGTAAATGTCGTACACGTCTATGCTGACAAGTCGCTCAAGTTTCTTCGGATGATTGTAACGGATGCCCAAGGCGTTGAGAAGGTCAAGGGGATCCGTGAGGTCCGTGATGCGATCGCAAAGCTTGACGAAGAAAATCGCCCCTACATCGACTACACCCTCGAAAGGGGCCCCAACGGACTATTTAGTTGGGACATCAGATCGCAGCACTAAATGCGATGTATCAAGATGCCGTTCCAACGGAACGGATATCGCTCGAAACAAAGCGCCGAGCTAACCTCGGCGTTAACTATTCATTAACTTTAGCGGCAGAATCCCCGCCTTCTGTTATCCATATGCAACACTCCAGGAGCAGTCGTGAGCCGAAGGGCTGTTCCTGATTGACCCTAACCCTCCCTAACGACATCTTCACACAAGGTTGAGTTGATTCGTCGGATCGCTCGGCATGCATGAACGAGGTCGGTCTGTTCGATAAATAAGACCAACGGACCCAAAGCTATCCGAAAGCTATTGGGAGCCGAGAATAGACACGATTACGTTCGGACAAACTTCTGGGTTGGGGCATTATCCAATGTTTATCGTCGTTGCTTCGCAGCAAGCGGCTGCGGCTGCTTATGTGTCTGAGTTCATCGGCGAAGGCGTTCCCTCAGTCGGGATGTTTTCGGATGATTACAACTCCTGGCTTGACGACCCTTCCAAAGCAAATCTCGATCAGGCGCGTGGATTCCTGATTGAAGAGTCCAGCGAGCGCATCGCTTTTGCCCAGACTCTTCGCAAGCGTACTCCCGCGCCGATCATTGCCTTCAGTGAAAGCCGGTCGCTTGAGCGAACCCTGGAGTTGCTGACCGCTGGCATCGACGATGTCGTGCGCCGTCCCATCCATGTTAAGGAAATCCTTGCTCGTTCGGAGGCCATCTGGCGGCGCCATCGCGAAAGCCAGCCCGCGGCGTCCAACGATCGCTTGCGTGTCTACTTCAATGGCCAGGATGCGGAGGTCGATGGCCAGCCTCTGACACTGCCCCGGCGTGAACTCAACATCCTGGAATACTTCGTCAGGAACCGTGGCCGCTCGGTCAGCAAAGCCCAAGTGTTTCATGCGGTCTATCAGGATTGTCAGGCAGATGTCTCGGAGACTGTTGTCGAGGGGCACATCAGCAAGCTGCGCAAAAAGCTGCGGATGCGAATGGGCTATGACCCGATCATGGCCAAGCGCTTCGAAGGCTACACGTACATCGGCTGAGTCCCCTGGCGGCCGTGAAACTCGGAGCCGTATGCCGCTAGCGCTCCCGCGCCGCGCAGGTCCCCAAGCTATGCGCGAGAGGCTTCTCGCAGTCAGCGTTCGCGCCGGTAGTGCATGGCGACCACGCCATTGCGGAGCGGCTTCGCCGAGACCAGCTCGAGCCGCCGCGTGCCGGGCAGCCCGCCCTGATACAGGGTCGGGCCGTGGCCGGCGATCCTGGGATGAACGAGGAGCTTGTACTCGTCGATCAGATCCAGCCGGTCCAGCTCTGTCGCGAGTTTTCCGCTACAAAGAAGCACACCCGCCGGAGTCGCGTCCTTGAGCCTCTGAACGCCTGTTCGCAGGTCGGCGATGTGGTGACTGTTGGTCCAGGGGAAGTCCTTTCGCGCCGACGACACGACGTATTTCGGCTTGGCCTCCAGCTTGACCGCCCACTCGCGGATCGCCGCCGGCGCCTCCACGTCGCCGCAAGCGACCGCCGGCCAGTAGCTCTCCGTCATTTCGTAGGTGACACGGCCCCACAGCATCGCCCCGCTCTCGTCCATAAGGCGGGTGAAGAACGCGTGCGTCTCGTCGTCAGCGATTCCCTCCTGGTGGTCGACGCAGCCGTCCAGGGTGAGGTTGATGGTGA